>CAZYSW010000256.1:0-8351 GCA_964650105.1 uncultured Nannocystaceae bacterium | reverse complement strand
ATCCGGCACGACGGTCCGCTGTGGTCGGTCGCACCACCGCGGGCCCACGGGGATACGGTCCTCGTGGCCGCCGGCGGTGTCGAGGACCGCGCCCTCGATCGCAGCGAGGGCTTCGGCTGGGTCGACTCGTTCGTGTTCCTGTATGCGCTCCCCGCCGAGGGCGCGCCGCGCCGCCTGGCGGCCGCGAACGTCTCGGAGCACGGCGTGGTCACGCCCAAATGGCTGGACCTGGAGGTGGACGGGGATCGAATCGTCGTCGACGTCACCGGCTACGGCGGCGACCACCGGGCGACGCTGCGCTGGAATGCCGGCGATACGTCGGCCCCACCGCGCGTCGACGCCCGTCCCTTCCCGCCGGGGAGCACCGCCGTCGCCGGGCCGCTCGCCGCCGATCCCCTCCTCGACGGCTGGGTGGTCGACGCGGGCGAAGAACCCCGCGTCGTGCCGGTTCCGGGAGCGAGCCTCGATCCCGAGGTACGGCTGGGCGAGGCGCTGGTGTTCACCACCTTGATGGCCCCCTGGAACGTCGCCGAAGGGATGCGGAGCCGCTTCACCTGCGAGACCTGCCACTTCGAGGGCTACGCCGACGGCCGGATCCACTACACCGGACGCGGGGACGTGCACGCGGTGACCAAGCCTCTGTTGGGCCTCTTCAACAACCGGCCCCACTTCTCGCGGGCGCTCGATCGCACCATGACCATCATGGTCGACAACGAGTTCCGGGCGGCGAACAAGGGCAACGGGCACGACCCCTGGTTCGCCCTGGCGCCGGGCGAGGTGCCGCTGGCTGCCTGGCTCGGCCAGGGGGATCGCACGTTGTCGCCGATCGACTTGCGACGGGCCTTGATGTCGTTCCTCATGGTGTTCACCCACGCCCCCAACCCGGCGACGCTGGGGCGCGATCGCTTCACCGATCTCGAACGGCGCGGCGCCGAGGTGTTCCGCGATCGCTGCGAGTCGTGCCATCAGGCGCGCCGGATCACCGACGATCCGAGCACCCGTGAGCCCTTCGAAGCCTGGGAGGCGGCCGTGTTCGCGCCCTCGGGCCCCGTGGTCTGGGCCAAGGACGGCTACGAGAAGACGGGCATCACCCCCTACGTGCACGCCGAGGGCGCGCGTACCCCCTCGCTGCGCCGCCTCTACAAGAAGCACCCTTACTTCACCAGCGGCTCGGCCGACGACATCGACGCCGTGCTCGAACGAGCCGCCTACGCGGGCGACCGCTTCTGGCACGGGGACGGCGAAGACGTCCCCCCCGACGCGAAGCGCCTGACCGACGACGAACGCCGAGCCCTCGCCGCCTTCCTCGACCTGCTTTGAGACGTCCACCCTCGCTCCGGACGACGTCCGGGACGGCGAGGGCGGACGGCGGTCGCCTCAGAGGCTGACGAACTCGCGGTCGGCCAGCGAGGCCTTGAAGCCTTCGTGGACGTCGTGGGTCTTGGCCCACGCGGGCCGGCTCTTGAGGCTGGCGAGCCAACGCTGCACGTTGGGGAACCTTTCGAAGTTCACGCGGATGTGCTCGCCGGCGGTGACCAGGCCCGAACCGAGGTAGTCGGCGATCGTGCAGGTGTCACCACACAGGTAGGCGTTGTCGCCCAGGATCTTCTGGTCGAGGATACCCATCCACCGCTCCGCGCGCTCGCGACCCCATGCCAGCGTGCCCTCCTGCGTGCCGGCGGGGCGCTTGTGGTGGTCGAAGATCTGCGGGTACACGAGACTGTAGCCGTACTCGCGGTAAAACTGCGTGTTGAGCCAGTCCATGCGCTCGTTCACACGCGCTCTCGCCTGCAGGTCCTTGGGGTAGAGCGTCTCGAGCCCGAGCTTGTCGGCGAGGTACTTGAGGATCGCCGAACACTCGGTGAGGAGGAAGCCGTCGTCTTCGAGCACGGGGACCTGGCAGCTCGGGTTGAGGTCCGAGAAGGGCGGCTTGTAGTGCTCGCCGGTCATGAGATCGACGACCTTCATCTCGACCTCGATCCCGTTGTCCGCGAGGAAGAACATGATGGGGCGCGAGGTCATGGATACCGGGTGGTAGTAGAGCTTCATCGGGTGCCTCCGAGCTGGTGAGGCTCCAAATCTAAGCAAAATTCACCCTCGCGTGTGGCGATCGACCCGGGTGCTCCTCACCCGCCGCCAAGCCGCGCCGCCGGCCGCACCGTGGACCGGCGTCGATCTCGCGCCCCTTCGGCGCCCGTTTCCGCGCCCGGGCGGTGGCGGCCGAGCAGAGCCTCGGCGCAGGGACGGATCACCTGCGCGAAGGCGCGGCGCGACAACGTGCTCGCGGTGCGTGGGCCGAGACGTCCGTGGCCCTCCCAGATCGCGGAGGCGACGGGTGGATCGCGATCGACCTCCGGGCCGGGGGAGCACGTCGCGAAGGCGCGACGGGCCACGTCGCAAAGCGATGGATCGCGCTCGAGCATCCAGCCGACGAAGCGCCAGGCCAAAAGCGCGTGGCGGGCTTCGTCGGCCGCGATCCCCTCGAGCGCGCGGCGTACAGCCGGATCTCGGCTGCGCGACGCCGCCACCTCGGCGTGCATCGCCGCGATCGTCTCGCCGATGCAGGCCTCCACGATGGTCGCGACGAGGATCGAGGCGACGTCCGTGCTCTCGTCGAGCGCACCGTCGATCGGCAGCGGACCCGGGCCCATCGCCCGGCCTGCATAGGCGCTCGCGAGCGAAAAGCAGATCTGCGCGTGGCGAACCTCGTCGGCCATCGCTCGCTGGGCTTCCTCGAGGAGCTCGGGCGGCGCACCGACGGCCAGGAGCTGCAAGGCGAACCGGGCGAAGCTCGCCACCGACGCGTGCTCCATCTGCGCGTCGACGCTCCACGCCGCCGCGAGGGCCTCGCGCTCGATCGACGACAGATCGTCGGTGCACGGCCGCGGCCCGCAGCTCCAGTCGGTCCGATCCACCACGTCGGCCTTGCGCGCCGTGCCGTCCACGTAGAAGGGCCGCCCATCGCAGCAGTTCTCGGTCCCTTCGAGATCGCGGCAGCACTGCCCGTTCATCTCGTAGACCTCGGAGTAGAAGTAGACGCAAAACGAATAGTCGGTCGGGTCGGCACCTTCGCAGGAACCGCCGCCCGTGGTGGTCGATCCTCCGGGGTCGCCGCTGGTGGAGCCGTCCTCTGCGGTGGTGGCCCCCGTGTCGTCGCTCCCCCCCGTCTCACCGGTGTCCGAGGTCGACGAGCCCGGCATCGGCACGCATACCGTCTTCGAGACGTCGGCGCCGCAATCGGGCCCCGTCGTGTAGGGCCAGGACGGATCGCTGGACTCCCCGTCCGCCGATCCGCTCGACGAACCGGACGCCGAAGGGTCGCCGGTCGTCGGCGTCGTGGGATCGGTGGTGTCGGTGTGGTTGCCGCCGTCGTCGTCGGAGATCGCATCCCGCACGCACGCCGGAGCGGTCACCAGCGTGGCCGACAGGCCCAGGACGCTCGAAATCATCGAGCGATGCTTCGCAATGACATGATGCACATGTATCCCCCCCGACAAGCCAGATCGGTCAGAACGCAGCCGCGAGCCCGGCGATGAACGACCAGTGGCCCGTGACGAAGCTGCCCGCCCAGACCTCGAAATTGGCCGGGCGAGCGAAAAACCCGATGCGGTCCCTCCACAGGGCGCGAAAGTGTGCACCCGCGTGAAGAAACCAAAAGTGTGCCGCGCCGCCTCCTCCATGGGTGTGGGCGTGGAAACCGTAGCCGGACGCCACCAGGGGCCCGAGGTACAGCTTGGCCGAGCCCACCTCGGCAATGCGAAAATCCCACAGGAAGACCGGCCCCACGTTGAGCCCGACGTGGTGCCCGTCGAAGTTGAGCGGGATGTAGAAGCCCAGGGCCGGACCCACGTCACCGCCCTTGAAGTGGTACTCCATGTCGAAGTGCAGGCGGCCCATGACCCCGCCGCCGAAGCTCACCACCGGACCCAGCCCTGCATGCAAGCTCCAGGGACGCGACGCCGAGTTGTCGTTGGGTCCGGCGTGCGCAACCTCGGGAACGAGCGCGAGCGCACTGCCCATCGCAATGGCCAGAATCAACGGCTTGGCGCGCACGGCGACCCCTCCACGAACGTCACGATAGCACCGCTCGCGACGCGCCGCCCGGCTTCGCGCCACACCATCGGCGCGATGCGGACCCGCGCTCGACAGGCGGGGTCGTGATACTCGTGCCTGGAACGATCGCACCCTCGGCGAACGTACGATCGACGTAGGTTCCGTGCATCACCGGGTCGGCGAGGATCCGGATGAAGACCGCGTCGTGCTCGACGCTGAAGCGACGATCTCGAACCTCGACGAAGCGTGCCGCGTGGTCCGTCACCGTCGACCTCGACGTCGCTGGGTCGGAACCGCTGCGGGGCCGGCGCGGGGCCGGCGCGGGCGGAGTCGCGCAGATTGCGTGCCCCTGTACGGTCTCGGGGTTGGCCGACTACACGCTCCCACCGAATCGCGGCTCGACGAACGACGAATTTGGAACGGTGCCGCGGGGCACGGTCTCACGCTCCGACGACGGCCGGAGCACGCCCCACCTCCTCCAGAGTGCTCGGGTCGTCACTTTCCGCACACGCTCCAAGCGGAAGCAGTCAGCGGGGGGCAAACCACCTGACCAACAAAAGACCCACCGCCTCTCGCTGACTGCTTCCGCGAAATTCCCGGCAGGGTCACGGCGACGTCGCGGACGTCTCGTGGCACGGGCGTTCAGCGGCCCGAGAGGACCTCGACGTCCAGCCGATCGGGTCCCCAGTCCAGGATCTGCACCTGCGGTGTAGCGGCCCCGGCGGCTCGGTACACGCCGCGGAGCGTCCCGACGGTCATCAAGCGGTAGTTCTCGTCGTCGAAGTACGGGAACGTGCGGTATCGGAGCACCACGCGATCGTGCACCGCCTCGACGTCGACACGGCCGACGCCGCGTCGCATACGGTGCCACAACACGGGGACCTTGCGCAGGACGAAGCCGGGAGAGGCGAGCGCGAGCACCAACCGGAAGAAGCGTCCGACCCCATCGAGCGTGACGTCCTCGATCACCTGGACGAAGGCCTCTGCGGATCCGTCCGTGAGCTCGGCACGCACGGCCGCGAGCAGCTCTCCGAGCGCCGCCTCGGGATACCACTCGCCTGGCAGCGGATCGAGGAGGATCCCCCGATACGGCGGAGCCACCCTTGCATCGACGCGCTGGAGGACCAAAGGCCCATGAGTGCGCCGCAACCATCGATGCGCACTGTCGAACCAGATCCCCTTGACCTCGCTCGAGGACACCGATGGTTGTTACCACGTAACCGGACACGGGGCGCCGCCGTCCCGACATCCCGGTGGCGGCCATCGCGTCCCACGATGGAACGTGCGAGGCCGTCCGTACGAGCGTTGGTTTCCCCACACGACGGCTCGCCGAGCCTCGGCGTCCGAGCATCACTCCAGCTTTTCGGGGACCGCGCCAAGCCACCTTTGTCGGGGGTCTGGCGACACGCCCCACGACCGTGGGATCCTCGGGCCGGCACGAGGACCGAGGGGCGGACATGGGTCGTTCCTCTTTCCTCGTGGGGGCAGGAGTACGTGGCGCCTCGGCATCCACATCGGGTTCCCCACCTCGAGCCGCAGCCCGAGCCCGTCTACTGGCGGGTGATCGCGGCCGCCGATTCGACCACGATCACCCTCAACCCTCCAGTGGCGGGCGTCGGGAGCAGCATCGACCTCGCAAACATCGGCGACTGGTACGAGTTTTCGACGCCGGAAAGCTTCACGGCCAGCAGTGATCAGCCTTTCATGTTGGTGCAGTACATGTCGGGTTGCTACAACGTGATCGATCAGACCCCGACCCCGACCGAGTGCAACCAGGGGGCCACCGGCGATCCGTACATGATTCAGGTGGTTCCCATCGAGCAGTGGCTGACCTCGCTGCCTTTTTTGACCGACACCTCCTATCCGCGCGACTTCGTGATGATCATGCGCGAAGCGGGAACCGAGGTGACCCTCGAGTGCCTCGGTGTGGTGTCCGACGATCACTTCACTGCGATCCCGGGCACCAACTTCGAGGTCGGCCACGTCGACCTCGACATCGCGGGCAACGGCGGCGAAGGATCGTGCGTGGACGGCGAGCAATTCCTCACCGCGACCGCACCGGTCGGCGTCCTGGTGGGAGGCGTCGATTGGGCCACGTCCTACGGCTATCCCGGCGGAATGAGCCTGGGCGTGCTGTGGGTCCCCCCCAGCGAGCCCCCCGGTTGAACGCCGCGCGTCGACGATTCGGACGGCTGTCGGGCGCATCGACTGTAGCCACGCACGCAGCGTCGTCGCGCGATGCGCTGGCGACCGTGGGCTGCTGGCCCCGACGCGGCTCCAGCGGCTATCCTGCCCCAGGTGTGCGCGCACGAGGAGCACGACGAGGCACGTGACTCCGACGAGCAAGGGCCGAGCCCTGCCGACCGCATCGAGGCCGAGATCGTCGGGCACATGCAACAAGAACGGCTGTCGCAGGCGCTGACCGCCGCCATCGTCGGGTACGGCCCCGAGCTGCTCGGGTACCTGCACGCGATGCTGCCGGCCGGCGAGGCGGACGACCTGTACTCCCTCATGTGCGAACGGATGTGGCGCGGCCTGCCCAACTTCCGCTGGGACAGCAGCTTCCGAACCTGGGCCTACACGATCGCGCGAAACCTGATCCGCGACCGGCATCGCGCGCGCCGAGGCCCGGCCGGGCGCATCATGGGCCTCAGCGAGGTCCCCGAGGTGGCGGAGATCGCCGAGCAGGTCCGGAGCACGACCGAGGTCCACCTCAAGACCGAGACGAAGACCCGCCTTCAGCAGGTGCGCGACGCCCTCGAGCCCGACGATCGCACGCTCTTGATCCTCCGCGTCGACCGCCGCCTCGCGTGGCGTGACATCGCGCGCGTCATGAGCGAATCCGAATGCTTGGGCGATGCGGAGGTGGGGCGCCTCGCTGCCCGCCTGCGCAAGCGCTACGAGCGGCTCAAGGAACGATTGCGCGCCGAGCTGGCCACCGATTCTTGACGCTGCGCCGGAGCCCGAGCCGGATCATTTCGGCGCCCCTTCGGTCGCCAGCCAGGCCTCGATCTCGGGACGCAGACGCTGCGCCAGCGGCGGGGCGCCGCCCAGATCTCGCAAGGCCAGGCGTGCGGCCCGGGTCGCGGCCGCTCGATCGCCGTTCATCGCCGTCGCGCGGGCGAGCGCGAGGCGGGCCCGCGCCAACTCCCCGGCGTCGATGGGCTGAGCCTCGTGGAGGGCGATCGCGCGCTCGAGGTGGCGCATGGCGTCTGCGGGTCGGCGCTCGGCCAGCGCCACCCTGCCGAGCCCCGCCAGCGGGAAGGCGAGCATCGGATGGTCGGGGCCCACCGTCTTCTCGAACACCGCGAGGCTTCGCGCGTAGCCTTCGCGGGCCTCGGCCAAACGGCCCAGGCCCTCGTGGATTTCGGCCAGATCGAAATGCGCCACCGCGGTGCGCCAGTGATCGGGCCCCACCGTCTCCTCGCGGATCGACAAGACCTCGGTCGCCAGCGGCAGCGCCTCTTCGAGCGCACCTCCGTAGTACGCGCACGACGACACGGTGGCCAGAAGCTCGGCAACCTGGGGATGGCGCTCTCCGAACGACGCTCGTGCGATCCGCAGTGCATCCTCGAGCAGCTCGCGCGCCGCGTCGAGCTCCACCGATTCGACGAGAAGCTGCGCCAAGGCGTGGCGTGACGGCAGCGTCTCGGGTGCGTCGTCACCGTGCAGCGTCTTCCGGATCTTCAGCGATCGCTCGAGCAGCGCGCGCGCCTCGGACAGCCGACCGTCGCGTTGTAGGGCGGCCGCGAGGTTGTTGAGCGCCGCCGCGACGTCCGGATGCAAAGGGCCCTGATTGGCCTCCACGATGGCGAGGGCCTGTTCGAAGGCTTCAGCGGCGGGCTTCACCCGCCCGGCGAGGAGCTGCAGCGAGGCCAGGCGGTCGAGCGCGAACGATACGCGCGCATGCTCGGGCGGGTACGTGGCGCGCGTGAGCCGAAGCGCCTCTTCGGCGAAACCCATCCCGTCCTCGAAGCGGCTCTCGGCCTCGGCGATGCGCGACCGGGCGTCGAGCAACGTGATCTCCAGCGACGGATCGCCGCCGAGTCGGCGTACGAACGCCGCGGCGAGCTCGAGCTCCCGCGCGGCGTCGTCGGTGCGACGAGGCACCGTGACCAACAGCTCGGCCAGCTCCGCGGACAGGATCGCCGCCAACCGATCGTCGCGCCCCTCGATCGCCGTCGCGACCCCCCGACGCAACAACGCCTCCAGCTCGGCGGGATCCTTGCGAAGTCGGTGCGCGAGCGCGACCAGACCGAGGGTCTTCGCGATGGTGGGGGCGTGTCCCGTCGCCTCCG
>CAZYSW010000255.1:0-8390 GCA_964650105.1 uncultured Nannocystaceae bacterium | reverse complement strand
CCGATGGTGTTGGGGCCGTGCCGCAGCGCCGCGGGCCCCTTGAAGACCTCGACGCCCGAGATACGGGTCACCAGCGGGAAGTCGTAGGCCGCCGGTGCCGAGTAGGGGGCGGGCGCGAGGAGGATGCCGTCCTCCATCAGCGTGATCTTGGCGCTGCGATCGGAGCTGGCGCCGCGCATACCGATGTTGGGTCGGAGGCCGAAGCCGTCCTCGCCGCGGGTGTACACGCCCGGAACGTCGCGGAGCACCCGGTGGATGTCGTCGTTCTCCTTGCGCTCGAGCTCCTTTTCGCCGATGACGTGCACCGATCCCCCGACGGTGGCGCGCGCCTCGGGCGTGCCGATGATCGAGATCTGATCCAGGGCGACGTCGTAGTCCTTGGGGTCGGACGCTTCGGTGGGCGCATCGTCGCCGGCCGTGGGGGTCTTCGGATCGGTCGCAGCCGCGCTCTCTTCGAGATCGAGCTCGAAGTCCACCTCGTCGTCGCCCTCGGACGGGGTCGCGGTCGCATCGTCGGGGGGGGTGGTCGCCTCCTCGGAGGGCGAAGGGGCGCCGGCGTCGGGCGGAGCCTCGCGATCCGCTGGATCGCCGGGCCCGTCCTCGGGCCAGGTGGGCGGATCGATGGGCGCGACCGTGCGCGGATCGTCGGGAGACGGGGCGGCGTCGGACATCTCGACGGTGTCGTCGGCACCGGGGGCCGAAGCCTGGGCACCCGCGGCCTTGCGCGGCGCCACCGACAGCCCGACCAACGCGGCCGCCGACCACAGCCATCGTCGACGCGGACCGAAGAGCATCGCCCCGGCCGCGACGACTGGCCCCACCAGCATGGAGGCGACGCTGTCGTAGCGATGGTTGGCGTCGTCGAGGCCGTAGCGCTGGGGCGGTGTCGGAGGTGCGGGGCGCCAGGTGCCGAGCAGGCGATCCCAGACGGCCAGCCACGTCCCGTAGTTGCTCTGCTGGTCGGCGAGGTCGCGACCGTGGTGGAGCTGGTGCTGGGCGGGTGACAGAAGCCACCGTTCGAGGCGCCCGAATCTCAGCCACACGTGAGAGTGACGCAGGTTGGCCCCGGCGGCATTGAAGACGAAGCCCAGCGCGTTGATCCCCAGGAGCTGGATCTCGCTGGCCGTCCCGCGAAACAGGTAGAGGAAGACGCCGGTGACGGTCGCGGTGGTGACCAGGCCACGCAGGTCGTAGAGGAAGGTCTCGACCGGGTGCGTCCGGTAGAGGGTCAGCGGCTCGAGCACCTCGGCCGAGTGGTGCACCTGGTGGAAGCTCCAAAGGAACGGGATCCGATGGAGCAGCCAGTGGAGCACGAAGCGACCGAAGTCCCAGGCGACGAACAAAACGACGCTGTACACGACCGCGATGGTCGTGCGGTCCCAGGCCGGGACGTCGGCCGGTCCGAGCACCTTCGACAGGGTGATCCCCAGCCACAGCGCGCCGCCGGCCGTGGCCGCGAGCCCCGGGATCCGGGTGAGCATGCCGACGAGCGCCTTGGCGAACATCATGGTGACGTCGGCCCTCGCCGACGGATGCGTCCAGATGCGCCCCGACAAGAGCCCGCGTCGAAGGGCGCGCGAGCCTCGGCGCACGCCGAGCACGAGCCACACGAGCACCACCGGCGTCAGCAAGAAGAGCCAGTAGATCCGCTCGGCCGGATCGAACAGGGCCTCGACCGGCTGACGCAATGCGACCAGGATGTCGGACGCAAGCGGCATTTCAGTCGTTGTCCCCGGCTCCTTCGGACGGAATGGTGAGCATGAGCGCCATGACGAACGGACCCTTGAGCGTGTCGGTGACCCGCTTGACCGCGGCGTACAGCGCCTCGACGCGGGCGGCGTCGGTCACGACGACCTGCTGGAGCGGCTCGTCGAACGCCTCGGCGACCGCGATTGCGGAATCGATGTCGGCGAGCAAGGTGGTCGCGATGTCCTCGTGTCCGGCCTGCACGAGCAGGTCGTCGAACCCCACCGAGGTCTCCGGATCGTCGCCGCCCTTCACCATCAGGGCCAGGGCCCGCAGGTTCTCGGCGATCGCCTGGGCGGCCAGGCCTGCGCGCGGTGATTCCATCAGGTTGGGACACGGGGCCGCCGGACAGGTGTCGACGAGCCCCAGCGGCGCTCCGAGCTTGCCGTCCTTGGTCTGCTTGTCGGCGTAGAACATGGCCCGAAAGACGTCGTCGATGGCTTGCATCTCGCTCGCCCACGGCGAGTCGCCGGCGCCTGGTTCGGCGAGGAGCGCGGCGAGGTCGTCCCCCGCGGGCGACCAGCGGTTGGCGAGCACACCCGCTTGCCGCGCGATCTCGGTGGCCAGGACGTCGGCGTAGGCCGCCCGGCGACGCTCGATCTCGTCGAACCCCAGGGCGGTCCACGGCACGTCGAGCTGCACCTGCGCCGGACAGGTGTGCTCCGCGTCGTGCACGAACAGGAGGTACTCGAGGGCGTCGAGGCCGTACGCGTAGACGTACGCCGTCGCGAAGAAGTCCGGCTGCGCGTAGTCTTCGTCGGCGATGGCCCGGTCGATGCTGCACGTGTCCACCGTGGGCCACGAGTAGATCGCGTCGCGGATGTTCTCGCCGCCGATGGCCGACACCGACGATGCGGCGGGACCGAGCTGCATCATCTCCAGCCGCTGCCAGGTCGTCATGGCCTCTCGCCAACGCTCCTGCGCCTGGGTCAGCGCGTCGGTGGCTCCTGCCGGGTCGGCGTTCTTGGCCGTGGCGAGCGCGGCCGTGGCTGCGCTCAGCTCCGACGCGACGGCGGAGAACTCCGCGGTGGCCGGCACGATCACCTGCAGCGCGATGCTCTCGAGGACGTCGCGGCGGCTGACGTCGCCGGGCGCGGTGCCGGTGTCCTCACCGGCATCGGCGGTATCGGCCGAGCCGCTGCCGTCGGTGCCCGAGCCGACGTGACATGCCCAGGCCCAGGCTCCGAGCGCGACCAAGGTGAGGGGGACCAGCCAGCCGTGTCGACCCCTTTGCGCCTTGCTGTCCGTAGGTTCCATGCGGTGCGCCTCCCGTTCGTCGGCCCTGGGAGTGTGCTGCATCTCGCGGTTGTATGAAAGTCATTTTCAAAATCTCTCTGTGAGAAAGAGGACGTTGAACGGCGTCACCGGGGGCATTCCTGGATCTACGCGAAGCGCGCATGTGAAAAAGAAATTGATTCTTGTTTTCAACTAGACTACGACGGCCCGCGGCGAGGGGCCGGTGGGACGCCCCTGCCCCGGATGGAACCATGACGACGGACAAGCCTTCTCTTCTGCACTCGAAACTCGAACTGTTGCTCGCACTCGGCATCGTCGCGGGCTGCGGGGACGACGGCAATCCGGCCGACGACGCCGACGCGTCCGGGACGGATGGCTCCACCACCGCTCCGAGCACCGACTCCACCCCGGGCGAGACGGGCGTGGACGCTTCGTCCACGGAGCCCACCGACGGGTCCGCAAGCGAGACCGAAAGCGGCGCGTGCCAGGTCACCCCGTGGGAGGCCGCGAACTGGGCCGACAACACGACCGAGGCGCTCGCGCTGCGGGCCCAGCTCGACACGCTGGTCAGCGACAACATGCGTGCGGCCGAGGAGGGATCGGTGACCATCGACGACGCCGCGGATCTCACGGCCCTGTTCGAGGCGGGATCGCCCAGCCTGGCGGACGTCACCACGCCCGCGTTCGCGGTGATCGTGCAGGATGCATTCGAGGAATTCGTCGAGGTCGTCACCGCGGGTGAGCGGGATCTCGTCGACGAGAACGGACAGTGGGATCCGCAGGGGACCGGGGGGATCTTCGGCGACAGCGATCGGGGGCTCAACGAGGGCGGCATCGAGGTGCGGCAGATCGTCGACAAGGGCCTGTTCGGCGGCGGGGCGCTGTACGCCCACGCGCTGTCGTTGACCGAGGGCGAGATCGACGCCGCCACGATCGACGCCATCGCCGCGCTGTGGGGGGCCAACGAGATGCTCGATCCGGAAGGCGACCTCACCGACTCGGCCAACTACGGCTACCAGATGGGGTTCCACGGTGCGATCGCGGAGGCGCTCACGGCGGCCAAGGCCTACGCCGGCGATCCGGCGTGCACGACCGAGCGCGACGCAGCCCTCGAGACCGTGTTCCGTCAGTGGGAGCAGTCGCTCATCGCGAGAATGGTCTACTACGCCAACGTGATGGTCACGGGGCTCATCACGGCGACGACCGACAGCGAGCTCGCCGAAGCGTTGCACGCCCACTCGGAGGGGCTCGGGCTCGCCGCGGGCTTCTACGGGCTCGCGAGCCCGGCCGCCGGACCGCTGTCGGGCGCGGGTCGGGTGATCACGGACGCCGACCTCGAAGCCATCATGACGGCCTTCGCGATCGATCTCGACGATCTCGGAAACTCGAGCATGGGGGCGTTCGTGGAGAGCCTCCCGAGCTTCGAAGACGCCGTCGCCGAGGCCGAGGGCGTGGTCATGGGGGTGTACGGCGTGGACGCGGCAGTCATCCAGACGTGGCGCATGCCCACCCCGGGCTGACGCGCGACGCATCGACGGGTCCGGGCCTGTCGCGGGCGGGGGCCGTGCACGCGATCCTCCGCGTGAGGCAGCGCCAGGGCCCGCGTCGTGCGAAGATGGCGGGAGCATGCGACGGACGTCGCGAGCTTCGGTCGGGACGACCCGGGGTCCACGGGGTGCGGCGCCTCGGGGACGATCGCCTCGTCGTCGTGCCTCGGACGAGCGCGGAGGATCCTTCCGCGACACGTCGGGCCACGACCGTCTCGGCCGTCTGCGCATGCCTTCATTCAAAGGGACGCAAAGCATGTTGCAACGATGGGTTCGTTTGGGGTTCGTGACCGCTTTGGCCTCGGCGCTCGGGGCGTGCACCGACGACGGTGCGGGAGGAAGCGGCGCGGAGACGGAGTCGGAGGGCACGGAGTCGTCGACCGAGGGAACCGACGGCTCGGCGACGGCTCCATCCACGACCGCCGACACGCAGTCGACCACCGACACGAGCGGCGAGGCGACGACGTCGACGACGACCAGCGAGACCAGCACCGGCGACACGGAGGAACCCGGAACCAGCGGGACCGACACCAGCGATCCCGACACCGGCACCGGAACGGGGACCGACACCGGCACGGACACCGGGACCGACACGACCGACGGTGACACCGGTGCGCAGGCCTGCGGCGACATCACCGACATGACCCGGTGCGAAGGGACCGAGGGCTGCATCTGGGCCGGCACGCCCAACACGGGGTTCTGCATCCCCGACGGCGGGAACACCTGCGGGTTCATCCCCGTCGAGCTCGCGTGCAACAACACGCAAGGCTGCACCTGGAACGCCGAGAACCAGGTCTGCGAGCCGGCGTAGCACGCGAGCTCGCAAAGCCCGACGACCCCACCGGTCGTCGTCGATCAGAGGTCGGCGCGGACCGCCGCACGACGGCCCATGGTCAGGAGGATGTCGGTGGGGTCGATCGCGGCCCACTGCTCGAGGTGACAAAAGCCCTCAAGGGCCCAGCGATGACAACGCTCGGCGGCCGCCTGTCCCAGGTCGCGTCGCCATCGCCAGGGACGAAGCCGTCGCAAGCCACCGCGCGGCCACGCCAGCTCCACGACGATCCCGCCCACGCGGAGGCGGTCGAGCACGGAACGGGGCGGTAGCGGGTCGCCCACCCGCGTCAGGGGATGCGCCACGATCAGGCTGCCCAGGGCGTGGGGGTGCGTCGTCACATCCGGCCAGGTCCGGATCAACCGGCGCAGCGCCGACGGTGGCCGGACGCCGGGGGGCACGAAGCACGCGACCGGCTCGACCAGGCTGTCGGGCAACCACCGACGCAGGCCGGGACAGGGAAGATGGTCGTCGAACAGCGGCACCGCGCGCGAAGGATGACGCATCGACGCAGAAGGTGGCGAGCCCCGTGTCGGTACGCGTCGCCTGCGATGGGTCACCCCCCTGGCGCGGTGTCGGGGGCTCGACCGGTGCGGGGGCAAATGCACGCGGCCTTGCACGGAGGCGGCCCGCGACGCGTCCGGTCGGCGCAGGGGCCGTTGCCCGTGCGAGCGGCGGGTTTGCGAGCCGACGTTCGGGGCGCGCCGAATACCTCGGAGGCGACCTCGGGCGACCTGCGGATCCGCGCACTCGGGCTGCAGACCGTCGGAGACGTCGCGTAGAGTGAGCACCCGTCGGCGGCGGCGCTGGCGAGACGCCTCCATCGGACGAACCGAGCCACGAGCTCGCGGCGCGGACAAGCGTCGTCGCCGGGCGAGACTTTTCCGATACGCTGCCAGGGCCGTGAGCGGACGATGGCTGCACGCAGGGGGTCTGGACGACGCGCCCGCCAAGGCGCGCAATCTGGCGCGGATGGCCGCCGCGGGCCTGCCCGTGCCGCGCGGTTGGGTGTTCGAGCCCGACGCGCCGCCCCGACCGTCGGAGCTCGAGGCGGCCATCGCAGCGTTGCTCGCCGACGGTCCGGTCATCGTGCGCGCCGCCTTGGCCGGCGAGGACGAGGCGTCGGCCACCGGGGCGGGGCTGGGTCTGAGCCTCGCCGACTGTCGCAGCGTCGAGGCGGTGAAAGCCGCGATCCGCACGGTGAACGAGCACCGCTCCGCCCCCTCGATCGCGCGCTGGCGTGGTGACGCGTCGCGAGCCGATCGCATCGTGTTGCAGCGACAGATCGAAGGCCGGTGCCTCCTGGTGTGCGCGATCCTGCCGGATGCACGGGTGTTCGCGGAGGTGTACACGCCCGGGGACGCGCTGGCAGGAGGAAGCACGCCGCGGTGGGCGGGCCGTCTGCGGCGCTGGGACGACCCGGCGCGCCCGTCCGTGGAGCGGTTGTGCGAGGCGTTGCGAGAGACGATGGACGGGAGGCCACACGGCCTGGACGCGGAGATCGTGGTGGATCGCGAGGGAACGCCGTGGCTCGTCCAGGTCCGACCGATCGTGGAGCCGCTGCTCGAGCGCTGGGAGCCGTTCATGGCGGAGGTTCGTCGGCTCGGTCTGGCCGACGAGCTCGAGGGCTGCCTGATCCTGGACGCCGAGCACAACCCCGAGCCGCTGTCGTTCGCGCACGCGTGGCTCGTGCGGTGGCTCGCCGCCGAGCGCCCGAAGGCGGGCGAGCCCAAGGTGCTCGCGGGGTGGCTGTACGTGCGAACGCTGGTGCGCGACCTGTCGAAGGAACACCGGGACGAAGGCGCCGATCCCCACCGGGCGCTCGAGCGGCTGCACCACGACTTGCTGCCGCGCGCGCGTGAGCGCCTCGCCGCCCTCGATGCGCGCGTGTCGACGTGCGACCGAGACGAGCTCGCGGAGCTTCTCGACGAGGCGCTGGCCGCGTTCGTCGCGATGATCGACGCCTACCTGGGCGTGCTCGTTCCGGCGCGGGCCGTGCAGCGCACGACCAAGGAAGGCGACCCCCGACGACCCATGTCGCTGCGCGAGCGCGATGCCTTTTTGGACGTGCTGCCGGCGACGTGGGACGTCGCGAGCCCCTCGCTGGCCGAGCTGGCGGATCTGGGTGCCGCTGCGTCGTCGCCCGGGCCCCCGACCGTGCCCAGCGATCGCGCCGCGGCGGCGACGCTGCTCGAGGAGCTCGACGATCACCTGTTCGCGCTCGGGCTCGCACCGGTCCGCCGGGTCTGGCTGCGCGCCGGTGCGCTGCTCGGCATCGGCGACGACGTCTTTTGCCTCGAAGGGCCCGAGCTGGCGGCCTTGCTCCGCGATCGCGACGCGCTGCCGCTCGAGGAGCTCGTCGCGTCGCGCCGTGCCGATGCGAAGCGATGGGCCGCGCTCGATCCCCCGCCCCGCATCGAGGACGGCGAGCCGGTGCCCGTTCCTCCCAGCGCGCGCTTGCAAGGGATTCCGATCGGCCCCGATCACACGGGACCGATCGCTCGGCGGGACGGCCTCGAGGATCTCCTGGCGCGGCCCCCCGGGCCCGAGACGATCGTCGTGCTGCCGGCCCTCACCGCGCAGACGGCCGTGGCCCTGCATCATCTGTCGCTCCGGGCCGTCGTCTGCGAGCACGGTGGCGCGCTCAGTCACGCGGCGCTGATGGCCCGCGAGCTCGGTCTGTCGGCGCTGATCGGCTGCCGGGGGTGCATGGCCATCCCCGACGGGACGCCGGCACGCCTCGATACGCGCATCGGCCGTCTGCGGGTCCTCACACCGACCCGCGCGTAGGTCGATCCGATCGTCGGCGACGGCCTGGACGGGGGGCCGATCGACGCGGGCGTCCCGAGGACGCGTCGACGCCCGCGGAACGAGGGCGGTCGATGCCGGCGTGCGTCGAGGCTTCGCTCGGCGCCCCGCAACCAACAGCGTGCACGAAGGTGCGGCAGGGGCGGTCGAGCGTCGGAAGAGCTTCGCGAGACGACGACACCCTCCGCGCGCTGCCGCTCGACGCCCGACTCGAAGGCTCG
>CAZYSW010000254.1:2373-8428 GCA_964650105.1 uncultured Nannocystaceae bacterium | reverse complement strand
TTCGATGCCGCGGTCGGCAGGGCCTTTCGAGACACCATCTTGGCGCGGGGCGACAGCGAAGATCCGATGGAGCTGTACCGGGCGTTCACGAGCCGGGAGCCCAGGGTGGAACCGCTGCTCGAACGCGCCGGCCTGCTGCAGAAGGCGAGCTGACCCCGCGCTCGGTCGGCGCCTGCGCGTCGGCAACGCTCGCGCACGCTCCTTTTGATATCGTGGCCTCGGTGGCCCGACTCGTGCACATCGACGCAACGCTTCTGCACGGGCCGCAGCCGTCCTTCCCGACCTCGTCGCTCTCGACAGCGAGTTGGAAGGCGGCCCGCCCTCGCGATCCCGCGCTGGTGGAACCATGGTTCGAGCTCTCCCCGCGCAGGCCGAGCATCGACACGCGGGTGAGCGCGACCACGGGAGGCGTGGCGGCCATCCTGGAGAGCTACGGCGGTATCACCGGCCCCGGGCTCGCCGCGCGGGGTCGCGACACGGACCTCGAGGAGATCGTGCTCGGTGGCAATCCGGTTCCGCCGGGGACGCCGGCCCCCGATCACCCGCACGCGTACCAGCGGCAGTGCACGATCCGGATCGCCGTGGCCGCGGAATCCCTGCGGCGCGGTCAGCAGTGCCTCCTCGTCGCGAGCGTGCGAGCGCTGGACGAGTTCGAACGCAGCGTGGTCCAGACCCTCGTGGGTCGAACGCTGGTGTCCGAGGACGTCGTCGTCGGCGACGACCGCCTGGCGCTGCTGCTCGACGCTCCCGCCGACGGCGCCTTCGGGTGCGAGATCTGGCTGCGCCTCGCCGGGACCGGCCGTGATGCGCGCCTGGGATTTCGTGGCGTGCAGGCGTTCTTGCTGTGAGGTGGGCACCCGAGCGCGGCCTCCGGCCGCGCCTCCCGCTTCACCCCGTACGCTCGCAAAACCCGTGGATTTTCGAGTGGTTCAGCCCGAGGGTCCGCCCCGCGCCCACGCTCGGTGATGGCCAATCGGGGGGTGGGCGGCCTAAGCTTCGGACGGTGCCCTTCATCGATCGCGGAGCCCTGCGCGGGTTCTATGCACCGGACTACGACGGCGGCTCGACCGTGAACCTCCTGGCGTCCCTCATCGGCGCACGCGGAGGTCGGTCGCCGCACGCGCCGCTGTCCGACCTGCCGCCGTCGAGCCTGCAGGATGCGCATTGCATCTTCTACCTGGTCCTCGACGGTCTGGGCTTCCACCAACTGCGCCGGCACCTGGCCAAGGGACAGGGCACCGCGTTCTTCGCTCGGCACCCGTACCGCGAGATCAGCACGGTGTTCCCCGCGACCACCGCGGCCGCGGTGACCACCTTCGACACGGGAGCGAGCCCCCACGAGCACGGGATCCTCAGTTGGTTTCTGCACCTCCCCGACCTCGGTTGCGTGAGCACGGTGTTGCGGACGGCCACCCGCGTCGGCACCCCCCTCGTTCCCGAGGGGTTCGACCTCGCCGCCTACTTTGCCGTCCCCTCCTACGTGGACACCGTGACCACGCGAAGAGGCCTCCTGTCGTTCGGTGACATCCCCGACCTCCCCTTCGCGAAGGTGGGGACCCAATGGGAGGACCGCCGGTCCTACGTGGACCTCGAAGGAATGGTCCAGACCATGGCCGAGTTCGCCGCCGAGGAGGGCAAGGCGCTGTCGTACGTCTACTGGCCTCGCTACGACGGGCTGTGCCACGAGCTGGGCTGTCTCCATCCCGATATCGACGCACACTTCGAAGAGATCGATCGGGCCCTCGCCACGCTGGTGGATGCGCTGGAAGGGACCGATACCGTGCTGTGCGTGCTGGCCGATCACGGACTGGTCGATGCCACGCGCGAGAACTGCATCGACCTCGCCTCGGTCCCGGGTCTCATGGACTGTCTGGCGATGGCCCCCTCCGGGGATCAGCGACAGATGTCCCTCTTCGTGCGCCCCGGAAAGGTCGAGGCCTTCCACCGCGTCTACGAACGGGAGCTGGCCGAGGCGTGCGTACTCGTCACGGGTGAAGAGCTGCTCCGCCAGGGCGTGTTCGGTCACGGCCCGCGGCACAGCGCCCTCGAATCGCGGTTGGGCGACTACGTCCTTCTGGCCCGCGAGGGGTACGCCACGATCCACACGCCCGCCGGGCTCGACGTCTTCTACATGCCGGGCGCCCACGGCGGGATGTCCGTCGAGGAGATCCAGGTTCCACTTTACGTGGTGCACTGCAAATGAGCACGAGTTCTGGCCGGCTGCGCATCGGCGTATCCTGCAATTTCCTCCACGCCGACCCCGAACGGGCGATCTTCAAGGGCAAGACGCTCCAGTACGTCGAGGAACGGATGGCACGCTCCGTGTTCCGGGCGGGCGGCGTTCCCTACCCTCTGGTCGACCTCGGCGATCGTCGTGGTGCGGAGGCGGTCCTCGAGCACGTCCACGGGCTCGTCCTGTCCGGCGGAGCCGACGTCAGCCCCCGCAGCTACGGCGAGGTGCCGCTCGACGAGCGTTGGTCCGGCGACTTCGTCCGCGATCGCTACGAACGGCGCCTGGTGGAGGTCGCCCTCGACATGGGGCTGCCGATCCTCGGCCTGTGCCGGGGCATCCAGCTCCTCAACGTCGCCCTCGGGGGCACGTTGTGGCAGGACATCGAAACGCAACGTCCGGGATCGCTGGTGCACCGCGACTGGCACCGCTACGACGAGCTGAACCACACGGTGCGGATCGAGCCCGAGAGCTGGCTGGCCCGGATCTACGGCGGCGGCATCGAGCAGAGGGTGAACACGGTGCATCACCAGGCGCTCAAGGACGTCGCTTCGCGCCTGCGGGTCACCGCGTCGGCCCCCGACGGGATCGTCGAGGCCGTGGAGTGGATCGACGACGAGGTTTTCGCCGTCGGCGTGCAGTGGCACCCCGAATGGCTGGAGGCAGAGCAGGTGGCGCCGGGTCGGTCCAACGAGGGGTTCTCCGATGGAGACCGCATCTTTTTCGCCTTCGCGGAGGTCTGCTCGGCGCGGGCGCGAGCGCGTGGCCGGTTGTAGAATCGAGTCGGCCCTGGGCGCCCTTCGACGAGCTCCCCAGGAGCGCGCATCCCCATGACCGCCGAGCCCTCGACCTCGAACGATCGCGCCGCGGCGCTCCGCGAACAGCTCGTCCGTCGCGTCGCGCGTACCAGCAACGCGAGCCCGCGCACGCTGGACGCCTTGCGGCGAGTCCCGCGGGAGCGCTTCTTGCTCGGCGTGCCGCTGGAGGACGCGTACGCCGACAGCCCCTACCCCATCGGCCACGGGCAGACCATTTCGCAGCCCACGGTCATCGCGATGATGACCGAGGCGCTCGAGCTCGATCCCCGGTGCACGGTCCTGGAGATCGGGACCGGATGCGGCTATCAGACCGCAATCTTGGCCACGCTCGCCCGTCACGTCTACAGCATCGAGATCGTGCCCGCTCTGGCGGACGCGGCACGGGACCGTCTCCACGCGCTCGGTATCGCGAACGTCTCGCTCCGCGTCGGTGACGGGTACGCCGGCTGGCCCGAAGCGGCCCCCTTCGATCGGATCATCGCGACCGCGGCCCCGCCCGATCTCCCGCAGACGCTCGTGGACCAGCTCGCCGACGGCGGCATCCTGGTCGCCCCCATCGGGCCCCGCTTTTCGCAGGATCTCGTCCGAATCCAGCGACGCGGCGAGCACCTGGACCGGCAAAACCTCGGCCCGGTGGCGTTCGTCCCCATGGTCCGGGCGAACTGATCGCCCATCTCAAAACCATGCCGTCAGCCCCACGCGGGCGATGAACGGGTAGCCCGCGACGTAGTGCACGGTCGGGATCCGGCTGCGAGGGCGTTCGGGATCCCAGTGGGATGCGAAGTTGTACTCCCCCTCCCGCCACTTCGACCCGAACACGTTGTCGAGCGAGAGGTCGACCTGCACCCAGCTCCAGCGGTAGCCCAGCGAGACGTCCATCACCGTCCTCACCCCCGATCGGGCGCCGTGCGACAGTGCCCGCGGCCCCACCACGAACCACCGCAATCCCGCCCGCCAGCCTTCGGGGTGCACCAGGCTCGCGAAGCTCGACGCGAGGATGGAGGGGGCCCCCGGTACCGCTGCGCCCGACTCCACGAAGCGCGCGCGCACGGCCGTGAAGTCGAAACCCAGGCCGAGCCACGGCCGGGGCCGAACCCGCACGTCCGCCTCCACGCCCAACCGCCGGGTCCCCGACAACTCGACGTTGAATCCCGAGACGTGGTCGAACGCGCTCTCTCGCGCGATCCAGGTGCCGAACAGGGCGACCCCCGTGTCGAACAGCGCCGCCAGCCGAAACCGCGCCCCGACCTCGGCGTCGTCGGTGACCGTCGTGCGGGCCTCGCCGCCCGCGAACACGTCGAGGTCCCGATCCGCGGGGGCAACGTCGGGCAGCGTGAAGGCCCTCGCCTCGGGCGAGCGCAGCCCCCGGCCGTAGGCCGCGAAGAGCTGCCAGCGCGCCGCGGGAAAGAACCGCGTGGTCACGCGCGGAGAGGGCTGTACCCGTGTCCCTCCGACCTCCCCGACCTCGGCCACCCGATCCTTTACGCGAACGTCGAACACGTCCAACCGGGCGCCGGCGTCGAGCAGCACCCAGCTCGCCGGGGCCCACCGCAAGCCGGCGCCCACGCCGAAGGCGTCTTGCCGGATCCTCAGGCTGCGCGAGACGTCCCAGGTCTCCCCGTCGGGCGTGAGCCGATCGACGCGCTGGTCGATCGCGTCGCCCCGCCAGTCGACGTGCCCGACGAAGCGCAAGGTGGAGACGATGCGTTGATCGACCGACGCGCGCACGCCGAAGCTGCCCGCTTCGTGGAGCTGCAGGTGGCGATCGCCATGCTCAGGAAACTGCAGGTCGCCGGTGAAGCTCTCGTCCAGGACCAGCCGGCGCGCTTGCCCCCACGCCGTCGACACCATGTGCCCCCCTCCCCACTCGGTCGCGACCCGTAGGGCCGACAGGGCTCGCGCGGACCGGCCTGCGGTGTCGTCGATGTAGCTGTCGTAAAACCCGATCCGCCCGGCGTTGTAGTCGTCGAGGCGTACGGTCCCCGGGAGGCCGAACCGCGCACCATAGCCGCTGGCCAGGAGATCGATCCGAGCCCGGCGACCGCTCCACAACCGCACCTGCGACATGCCGCTGAGGCGGGCGGCCTCCCGGTTGTCGCCATATCCCCCGTCTCGCAGGGCCTCCACCGCGATGAAGCTCGACTCCGGCCGTCCCCGAGGAGCGTGCACCAGCGCCAGCCGGTGCCGGTTCGTCGATCCGACCTCGTACGTCGTTCGGGTCCCGCGTTCGTCCCTCGGGACGCCCAACCGATAGCGAATGCTCCCTGCGGTCGCGAAGTTCCCCTGTTCCAGCCGATAGGCCCCCTTGGTGGCCTCCACCTGCGTGACGGCCTCCGGGATGACGAAGGCAGGATCGAGATAGCCGTGCGCGTGCACGTTGGAGGGCTCGTTGAGCGGAACGTCGTCGACCAGCATCTCGACGTCGGAGCCGTGCACGGCGTCGAAGCCTCGCAAGAAGAGCTGATACCCCTTGCCCTGGTTGCCGTGCTGCACCACCAACAGCCCCGGCACCAACCGCAAGAGATCCTCGGCACTGCGCTTGGGCGTCGTCGCGATCGCATCGCGGTCGATCGCCACGCTCGAGGCCGTCATCCCGTCGGCTCTGCTGCGCACCTCGACCGTCCGCGTTTCCCGACCGCTTCCCCCGTCCGAGGCGTCCGACCGGTCGGGGGTCGCCTCACGCTCGGCGTCGGCGCGTGCGGAGGAGTCGTGACGCCCCGAGGCGACGCGGCTCGGCGCTCTGGCGCCGGTCGGCGTGCTTGCAGGCATCGTCGCGTGCTCTGGGGCCGGCGGATCGGCGGGCTGTGACGCGGCCGATGCCGTGCTCGGCACGACGACCAGGACCACCGACCGAGTGGCCGAGTGCCAACGGCTCGCGATCACGCCACGGCCCTCGTCGCGACGAGGGCCGTACGATCGTGCACCCGGGCCCGCAGTTGCCCGAGCCGGCCGTCGAACCGAACCGAGCCCCGCCTCGTATCCATGTCGCCACCGCGCACGGTGCAGT
>CAZYSW010000254.1:0-2363 GCA_964650105.1 uncultured Nannocystaceae bacterium | reverse complement strand
CCTTCGCCCCGGCCATGCAGCGTCGGCACCCACGACCACGACGTCTCCGTCTCGGACGGCGACGATGGGCGTTGTTGGCCGCCTTGTCGTGGGTGCTGGCCTTCGAGCTCGGCCCGGGGCTGCACGTCGGCCTGCACGAATGGTGGGGCCACCACCATCACGAAGGGGATGCACCCCACGCCGCCGACCACCCGAACGCGCACGGCCCCCACAACTTACCCGAGCACGACGCTGACGCACGCCACGACCACGGCACGCGACCAAGCGATCACGACGCCTTTTCGGGTGCGACCTGCCAGTCGCCGCTCGACCACGGCCGCCACAGCCTCGCGCATCGAGCAATCGCCGTCTTGACCCCACCCGACGCCTTGCCGCCCGTGGATGCGGCCCCGTTCGGCGGAGACCAGCCACGCTCGGATGGCGAAGCGCCGGCGCACGATGCCGAGCCCCTCACGCTGCGCGCCCGCGGCCCGCCGGCGGCCATGGCCTGACCTTCGCGGCGGTCACGTGGGCTCGCGTCGCATACGAGCCCGTCACCGCGTCTTCGTCGTACGCCGGCGGTGACGCGGGATTCGCCCCGTGCCTTGCTCGACCTTCGCCCGGGACGCCGAGCGACCGAGCACGGCGATTCGCAATCGATGATCCGGCCCTGCGTGCCGGCGACCGGGACCAACCTTCATGTCCGTCACGAAACGACCATGACGTTTTCACGCCTCTCGAGCGCGTGTGCGCTCGCTTCGACGTCTTGCTGGACGGGCGGTTGCGACTTCGACACCGCGCTCTCGCCTCGCATCCACGTGCCCGTCGTGGTCGACAGCGGCGGGCTCCGACCATCCCAGACCGACCTCGGCTACACCATCGCGTTGACCCGCCTACGCGTGGTCATCGACACCATCGAGATGACGACCGAGGGGGAGCAGCACGCCGCACTGTGGCCCCTGCGCGGCCTCGGCGAGCTTCTCGTGCCGACAGCGCGAGCCCACCCGGGTCACGACGCCGGAGGCGAGATCCTGGGGGAGCTGCGGGGGCGCTTCGTCGTCGATTGGCTGGACGATGGCGCCCTCCTCGGTGAGGCGGAGCTCCTGCACGCCCGCTACACCGGCGTCAATTTCACGTTCACCCAGGCGCAGGCGAGCGACGGCATCCCCGAAGGCGATCCCCTGCTGGGGCACACCATCGACGTCGCCGGGACGGCGACCCGAAACGGGCACACCTGGGCGTTCGACGCGATCGTGGATCAGGACGCCGGGCGCCGCATGGTGGGCGGCGTCTTCGAGCACGACGTCGACGAAGGCAGCGACGATCTCGTCCTGGGCCTCCGCGTCCTCCTCGAGGATCCCTTCGAGGACGACGACCTCTTCGACGGGGTCGAGTTCGCAGCGCTCGACGAGGACGGCGACGGCCGGGTCACGTTGATTCCCGAAACGGACCCTTGGAATCGGGTGCGTCGAGCCCTCCAGGTCCACGACCACTACGCGCTCGTCGCGAGGACCGACTAGCCGATGCGCCTGCGCCTCGAATTCGCCACCTCGCTCGTGCCGTTCGCGGGATGCAGCGAGCCCCCGCGGAGCGAGGGCACGCTGCGGGTCACGGTCTACGGCGAAGCCTTCGTCGAGGACGGCATCCCCGCCGCCGAAGTGGTCGACGGATGGGCCATCGACTTCACCGCGCTGCTCGTCGCCATCGACGGCATCGCTGCCGACGAGGTGGTCGCCGAGCATCCCCAAGCGATCTTCGATCTCACCCTCGACTCCGCCGGCGAGGGCCATCAGCTCACCGAGCTGACCGTCGCGCGTGGACGGGTGGAGCACCTCCACTACCGGATCGGGCCCGCCGTCGATGCCGTCGCGGGAAACGCCACGGCCGCCCAGGTCGAGCACATGAATCAGGGCGGACTCGGGATCTGGGCCGAGGGCGTCGCTCACAGGGGTGCCGAGACCATCGCCTTCGCGTGGGGCTTCGCCACCGATACGCGCTACCTCCACTGCCATACCGACCAGGACGTCCCCGCGGGTGGAGCCGCGACGAGCCAGATCACGATCCACGCCGATCACTTCTTCTACGACGATCTCGAATCGCCCGATCCGAACGTCGCCTTCGACCTCGTCGCCTCGGCCGACGCCGACGCGGACGGCACCGTCACCGAAGCGGAGCTGCGCGCCGTCGACATCACCGGCGAGACCCGCTATCAGGTGGGTGCGCACGACATCGAGGACCTGTGGCACTTCCTCGAGGCTCAGAGCCGAACACTCGGTCACATCGACGGCGAGGGGCACTGCGAGACCGAGTGACGCCCTCGGGGCTCCTCACGGCTGGTCGTAGCCGGGAAAGGAGGGCCCCCCCGTCTCGATGGGATCGCCCGC
>CAZYSW010000253.1:0-8441 GCA_964650105.1 uncultured Nannocystaceae bacterium | reverse complement strand
CCGCCGGGACAGCGACAACGCGCCGCCCCGGTCGTGATGGCCGACGGCTCGGTACTCTTCGCAGGAGGGATCGATCCCCTGGAAGACGAGCCGGCGCAGCCGTTCTTGGTCCGCATGCGTCCGCCGCTCGACGGTCCCGACGAGCGCATCCCCGACATCGACGCCTTGGCGCCCGGCAGCCTGGTGCTGCACTTTCCCGCCCGCTTCGACCTCGACCCCGCCACGGGCGTGGCGATGTTGGCGGACGGCGAGCCCGAGGAGTTCCCGCGCATCTGGGCGCACGTCCGCGGGTTTCGGAGCGCCCGCTTCCGCCTGGACTGCAGCATCAGCGCCGACGCGACCGCGCGTCCGCACATCGTGCTGTCGCAGGGCGCCGTCGCGGGGATGAGCATCCGCTTCGACGCCGACCGCGTGCACGGCTTCGTTCGGGACGCGCGGGAGCGCGCGATCGCGTTCACGTGCTCGTCGACCGGCCTGAGCTTTGCGGGGCGGGGCCGACCACTGCGTGTCGACGTGACCCCCGGCAAGGTCGAGATCCGCTCGGGGACCCGGCTCGTCGCCCAATGCCCCGGACCCGGCGACGTGCCGATGGCCGTCGGGTTCGGTGCCTCGGGCAGCGGTCTGGTGACCGCGAACGGCCTGCGCCTGACCCGGCTCTGATCCGCGGCGGAGAGGGCTCGGGTGGGGTTCGCCGACCGTTCGGGAGGTGTCGTCGCGATCGGACGCTCGAAGCGTCGCGGCTGGGTCAGCAGGGGTTTTCGATCTCGGGGTGCAGCGCGATCAAGCTGTCACGTGCGGCGCGGGAGACCTCGTTGTGCTCCTCGAGCTGCTCGCAGAGGATTCGCGTGGACTTGGCAGTGGGAGCGGGCGCGTAACCGAGCGCCTTGGCCAGGCGTCGGGCCAGGGCACGGCTCGGCTCCTCCTTCAGCACGTTCGCGACGGCATCGACCCCGTCGGGTCCGGCGTAGCGAGCGAGCTGTCGCGCCGCCTCGGCGCGAAGCTCCACGTTGACCTCCTGGTCCTCGAGGATGTCGACGAGCGCCCGGGTCGAATCCTTCCCCCCGCAGCGCCCCAGCGCCGCGATCGCGCTTCGGGCCACCGCGCCGTCGGGATCGCTGCGGCGTCGACCCATCGCACCGATCTTTTCGAGGCGATCCACCAGCTTGCGTTCACAGGGACCCTCGATGCGTCCCAGCGCTGCCTGGCGCACCTGCGGCCACGGGTTGGCCGTCACGGCATCCAGGGTCGTTTCGTCGACGCGGACGCGACCCAGCGCCCAGCCGAGCGTCGCCAGGCGAGGCACCTTGGACGCATGCAGGTGGAACTCCGTGGCGAGCGCGGCCGCCTTCGCCTCGGGGAGCGCCTGCAGGGCGAGCCAGGACAGGATCTCGCCCTTTTGTTCGTCGCGGCGGGCGAGCTGCGAACGGGCGATCCGTTCGAGGCTCGGGGGCACGCGGGGGTGCTCCACCTTGGCCAGCCCGCGGATCGCCGCCACGCGCACGGAGAAGGGGGCCACATCGTCCTCCGCGACGCCGAGCAGCCGATCGACGAAGCGGTCGTCGAGCCCTCCGCCGATCGCGGCACGAAACTGCAAGAGGGCCGACAGACGCTCCAGCTCCTGCAGGTCGGGATCGGGGGCCAGGGCGCGATCGAGCGCCGCGTCCGTGGCCCGCAGCAGCGCGTCTCGGCTCGTCGCGTCCTTGCGGGCACGACGTCCCAGCGAGCGACGGAGCTGTTGACGCAGCTCGGTGTGCCCCCGACCGACGAGGACCACGAGCCCCCCGATCGCCTCCGGCGGTGTCAGATCGATCATGTCCTCGAGCAGGACCAGGCGGGCCTCGATCGGGAGGTCCTTGTCCCCGACCAGGCTCTGCAGGGGGCGCACCGCGATCTCGCCGTGTTGAAGCAACAGCGGCCGCCAGCGCTGCATCGCGTCGCTCACCTCGACGCGTTCGCCGGCGTCGACGAGCGCCCGACGCAGTTGCTGGGCGAACAGATCGACGTACTCGGGGCGCTCCAGCGACGCGAGGATGTCGAGCAGCCGCATGCGCTCCGAGGGGCTGGGCGCGGGCACGGCCTCCAAGCGATCCATGACCGCCTCCAGGGCGAGCTCGGGGTGCTCGAGCAAGCGCTCCCTGGCGTGGACGTACGCCATGGTCGTGTCGTGCATGATGGTCTCGACGTCGACGGGCGCCTGCTCGGCGTAAGGGTCGGCCGCGGCGGGTGCCTCGACCGGTGCCGTGGCAGGCGGCTGGGCCACGGCCGGCCCCAGCCCGACCGCCGTCCGAAGCAGCACCGCCTCGACGATGGACACCCCGAACATCGAGGGCAGCTTGCCACACGCCCCGACCGCGAGCCAAAGTGCGTGGCCTTGGGTCCCGAAGCATTCGACTACGCGCTCCCCGGCGAGCGGATCGCCCAGGCGCCCGCTCCGCGCCGCGGTGACGCGCGCCTTCTGGTCGTCGGCCCCCCGTCGGAGCACGCGACGGTGCGCGACCTGCCGGGCCGTCTTCCGGCGGGCGCGCTGGTGGTCGTCAACGGCTCGCGCGTCGTGCCGGCTCGCCTGTTCGCGCGGCGTGACGACGGGCGGGTGTTCGAGTTGCTCGTGTGCAACCCGTCGCCGGGACTCGGTCCCGGTCGCGACGTCCGGGCGTGGGTGCGCGGGGCGAGAAAGCTCGACCTCGGCGACCGCCTGACGATCGGCGCGCTGGTGCTCGAGCACCACGGTCGGGACGCGGTCGATCCGCGGGCGCGACGATTCGTCGTGCGCGAGGGGGATGTGCTGGCGACTTGTCGAGAGCACGGGCGCGTGCCCTTGCCCCCCTACATCGCGCGGCCCGACGGTCCCGACGACCACGACCTGACGCGTTACCAGACGGTGTACGCCGAGCCCGAAGGGTCCGTGGCTGCACCGACGGCCGGGCTGCACCTCGAGCCGGCGATGGTCGACGCGCTCGATCCGGTTCGCATCGTGTTGCACGTCGGGCCGGGCACGTTCCTGCCCATGGACGTCGCCGACGTGTCCCAGCACCGCGTCGGCGAGGAACGCCTCGAAATCGACGAGGCCGCCGCAGCGCGCATCGAGGAGGCGCGACGACAGGGGCGTCCGATCGTCGCCGTCGGGACCACGGTCACCCGCGCGCTGGAGACCGCCGTGCGCGTCGGGCACGGCCGCGTGGAGCCCCTGGTGGGGACCACCGATCTGGTCATCACGCCGGGGTTTCGCTTCCAGGTGGTGACGCACCTGCTCACGAACTTTCACTTGCCGCGCAGCAGTCTGCTCATGCTGGTGTGCGCGTTCGCTGGGCGTACGCGCGTCCTCGAGGCCTACCAGGAGGCGATCGCCCGCGGTTATCGGTTCTACAGCTACGGCGATGCGATGCTGGTGGCACGGGAGGGGACACCGTGAGCACGCTGCGTTGGGTCGACCCCGCGCACTGGTTGTCGGTCGACGACCCGCAGGTGCCCGCGCGTCCCCCCGGCACGTTCGAGGTGCTCGCCACTTCGGGTGCCGCGCGGAGCGGGAGGCTGTGGACCGCCCACGGCCCGGTGGACACGCCGTGCTTCATGCCGGTCGGGACCTACGGCGCGGTCAAGGGCCTCACGCCCGACGACCTCGTCGCGATGGGCACCCAGGTCGTCCTCGGCAACGCCTACCACCTCGCGCACCGGCCCGGACCAGACCTGGTCGCAAAGCTCGGCGGCCTGCACCGCATGATGGGCTGGTCGCGTGCGATCCTGACCGACAGCGGGGGCTATCAGGTCTTCAGCCTCCGCGGCTTGCAGCGGATCGACGACGACGGGGTCGACTACCGCACGCACTTCGATGGCTCGGCGCACCGTATGACCCCGCGCAGCGTTCTCGAGGTTCAGGCCGCGCTCGGCTCGGACATCTGCATGATCCTCGATCACTGTCCCCCCGGCGAGGCCGACCGGGCGGGGATGCGGGCGGCCGTGGATCGGACCACGCGGTGGGCGATGGAGGCGGCCCGGTTGCGCGACGACGTCCTGCGGCCCGAGCAGCTTTGCTTCGGCATCGTGCAGGGTGGCACGGATCTCGAGCTTCGCGAGGAGCACCTGCAGACGATCGCGGCCTTGCCCTTCGATGGTCTGGCCCTGGGCGGGTTGTCGGTGGGCGAGCCGATCGCGGCGATGCACGAGACGATGCGCGCGATCGCCCCGCGCATGCCGAGCGACCGACCCCGATACGTGATGGGCATCGGCACGCCCCTCGACCTCTGGGTGGCGATCGGCGCCGGCGTGGACATGTTCGACTGCGTCATGCCGACGCGGCACGCGCGCAACGGGCAGCTCTTCACCAGCGCGGGGCGCCTCAACATCCGGCAGGCCCGCCACCGGGACGACGCGGGGCCCGTCGACGAGACCTGTGCCTGCCCGACGTGCTCGCGCTTCAGCCGCGCCTACCTCCGTCACCTGCACGCGCAGGGCGACCCGCTGTACGGGCGGCTGGCGACCGTGCACAACATCCACTTCTTTCACGCCTTCGTCGCCACGCTTCGGCAGGCCCTCCGCGAGGGGCGCTACGAGATCGCCGCACAAGAGCTTTTGGCAGTGATCTCGGGCCATTACGGTTCGGCGGAGGTCGCGATGCGCGCTTGACCGGCGCCGGTGGGCTCTGCTACCCCTCACGCTCCCAGCCGACGAGGCCGTCGCCAAGGCCCTTGCCGCGGGTTGGTCGCAGCGCATCGACGCCTCCGGTCGCCCCGGCGAGACGAGACGGGTCAGATAGAAGTCAGATGACCGCCGTCCGCCAGTACCCTCGCTTCACACCGTCCACTCCCGTCTTCGGCAAGCTCCGCTAGGTTCGGCTCCCATCGGTCAAGGTCATGGCGTTTCCACTCGAGGTCCAACGGTTCGCGCTCGTCGCCCAGCAAGGCGCAGAAGGCTCCGCGTTCATGAGCTTGCTGCCCATGCTGCTCATGTTCGCGGTGATCTACTTCATCATCCTGCGGCCCATGAGCAAGCAGGAGAAGGAGCGCCGCAAGCGGGTCGAGGGGCTCAAGAAGGGGGACCACGTGGTGATCGGCGGCGGAATTCTGGGGCGCATCTCGAACCTCGACGACCCGAAGATCGCCGTCGTCGAGATCGCGGACAAGGTCAAGATTCGAGTCCTGCGCAAAGATCTCGTCGACAGCCAGGAGGCCGCGCTCAAGGAGGCCGACCGGGGCGCGAAGCCGGCCAAGTCGGACAAGCGCGAGAGCAGCGAGCCAGCGAGCAAGGGCGCCTGACGCGAGGTCTCTGATGCGTCGATTCCTCAAGCTGAAGGCCCTCGGGCTGTTCGCGCTCCTCCTGACGGCGGTGCTTTCGATCCTGCCGTCGGTCGTCCCGAACGCGAAGGAACGCCTTCCGAGCTGGATCACCGAAACCTTCACCAACCAGTTCAACCTGGGCCTCGACCTGCAAGGCGGCCTGCACCTCGAGTATTCGGTCGCGGTCGACGAGGCGATTCAAAACCAACTCGATCGCATCGCGGCCGAGCTCGAGCAGAACTTCCGAGAGAAAAAGAACGTCCAGGCGCGGGTCGAGCGACAGGGCATCGACACGCTGCTGGTGCACCTGCCGAGCCCCGACGACGTCGCGTTGGCGACCGACGACGTGATGGGCGTGACCTTCGGTCTCCTCGAGCGGATCACGCCCGACGAGGCCGGGGCGCCCACCGAGGCCGACGGGGTCATCACCCTTCGCATGCCCACGGAGATCCTCAATGAGAACCGCGCGGCGGCGGTCGGCAACGCCCTCGAGATCGTCCGCAACCGCGTCGACGCGATGGGGATCGCCGAGCCCAACATCTACCCCAAGAACCGGCAGATCGTGGTCGAGCTCCCCGGGCTGGCCGACGAATCCGCGGAGCTTCGGGCGGCGGCCACCGATGCTGGCAATCGCCTTCGCGAGATCCTGCTCGAGGAAGGGGCGTCGCGCGTGGTCATCGCGGAGGCCGAAGGGGATCCGAGCGCGTTTCGGGTGACCATCCCCGACGCCGACGCGGCAGCGCTGATGCAGAAGGCCTTCGAAGGCAAGATCACCGAGGAAGGCCTCGTCGTCGACGACCGGCTGCCGGTGGAGCTCGCCCTCCTCGAGGGTGACGCCGACGTGGAGGAAGACCGGGAGACCGTCCTCGTCGGGCTCTCGCCGGCGGCCAAGGATCAGGTCCTGGAGAGCGCCAGCGACTTCCGCCGCCTGCTCAAGGTGATCGAGCGCCAGGCCGTCCTGACCATGCACATGGTCGACGACGAGACGCCGTTCAAGGACAGCGGCAAGCCCTACCTGCGCGCTTTGTACGACGCGGGGATGGTGCGGCAGGGAATGGGGATCTCCGTCAACGTGGAGCCGGACTACGGTCGCGAGGGCGGCGTCACCGTCAAGGAACCGTTCGCGTACTACGCCAAGGACTGCCAGACGCTGGAGCGGTTCTTCAACAACCTTCCTCCGGAATGGCGCCTGTCCTCCGGGCTGAAGGTGGCGATGGGGCCCGTACCCGTCGTGACCCGCAGGGGGCAGGAGCCCGAGCTTCTGTGTCGGACCTACGTCATCAAGAGCCGCGCCGACGTCTCGGGCGAGCACATCGTCAGCGCGTCGGTGGGCTTCGATCAACAGACCGGCACGCCGGAGGTCAACGTCAAGCTGGATCGGGTGGGCGCCGACGCCTTCGAGGAGATGAGCGGTGCCAACGTCGGGCGCAAGATGGCGATCGTGCTCGACGACCTGGTGCGCTCCGACCCGATCTTCAACGAGCGGATTCCGGGCGGCAACGTTCGGATCACGCTCGGTGCGACGCCCGGGCAGAGCCCCCGCGAGGCCGCCAACGACCTGGTCAAAGTGCTCAAGAGCGGCTCGCTCCCGGCGCGGCTGCAGCAGGAGTTCGAGATCCGCGTCGGCGCCGAGCTCGGTCGAGATGCGGTCGAGCAGGGGTTCCGGGCGTTCATCTACGGCCTCGCGGCGGTGTGCGCGTTCATTATCTTCTACTACCGGATCTCGGGGCTCATCGCGGTCGCGGCCTTGCTCATGAACATGATCCTCATCCTGGCGGCGATGGCGTTCTTCAACGCCACGCTCACGCTGCCGGGCATCGCGGGCATGGTGCTCACGATCGGCATGGCGGTGGACGCCAACGTGATCGTGTTCGAGCGCATACGCGACTACTTGCGCGAGGGCTACACCGCTCGAGCGGCCATCGAGTCGGGCTACGATCGGGCGTTCACCACCATCGTCGACGCCCAGCTCACCACGGCCATCGCCGGTCTGGTGCTGTGGCAGTACGGGTCCGGTCCGATCCGCGGCTTCGCGATCACCCTGCTCATCGGCATCGCGAGCTCGATCTTCACCGGGGTGTACTGCGCACGCCTGTTCTTCGACTTCCAGGCCAACCGGCGTGGATTCGACAAGGTGTCCATCTGAGGAGGGGAAACGATGAAATTCTTCGAGATCGTCCCCTCCGGTACCAACATCCCGTTCATCCAGCTTCGCTGGCGGTTCATCGTCCTGTCGATCTTCCTCGTCGTGCTCTCGCTGGGCGCGATGATCTGGCGCCACGTCGAGACGGGCTCCTTTCTCAACTTCGGCATCGACTTCGCCGGCGGATCGCAGGTCCGCCTGGCGCTCGATCCCGAGAAGGACCCGGGCCTGGAACCCATCCGCGAGGCGATCGCTGCCAATTACGACGGCAGCAGCGTCGTGGCGGTCCCCGATGCCGAGCACGAGGTGCTGATCCGGGTCAAGGAGACCATCAGTATCGACGCTGCCAGCGCGGCCGCGTGTCACGAGGCCGTCAAGAAGGTCGGTGACGCCGAGCTGATCTCGTTCAACCACCCCGAAGGGGGCAGCAAGATCTTTCTCAAGTACGCGAGCAGGCCGAACTACAAGGAGGTCGAGCAGGCGCTCAACGAGGCCGGGTGCCACGGCACGGCGGACAAGGGGTTCGGGGGCGACGAGGACGAGTATCCGGTGGACTTCTCCCTCATCGGAATCGGTGCGGAGATGTCGTCGCAGCTCGACGCGCAGTTCGGAGAGGGCACCGTTCGAGAGATCATCCGCTCGGAGACGGTCGGCGCCAAGGCCGGCGATCAGCTCAAGACCGACGGTGCCAAGGCTCTGCTGTACGCCACCGGCTTCATCTTCCTGTACGTGATGCTGCGCTTCGACCTGCGCTTCGCGCCAGGCGGCATCGTCGCGTTGATCCACGACGCGTTCCTGGTGGTCGGCGCGTTCGCCATCACCGGCAAGGAGTTCAGCCTCACCACGGTCGCGGCGGTCCTGACCGTGGTCGGCTACAGCATCAACGACACCATCGTGATCTTCGACCGCATCCGCGAGCGCATCGCCTTGTACCGCGACGTTCCGGTCGAGGAGACGGCCAACGCGGCCATCAACGAGACGCTCAGCCGCACCATCCTCACCACGCTGACGACCCTCTTCGTGGTCCT
>CAZYSW010000252.1:0-8442 GCA_964650105.1 uncultured Nannocystaceae bacterium | reverse complement strand
CCTTCGACGACGCCATCGAGGTGGCCCGGGCGCGTCTGATCCGGGAGGGCAGGGCGCTCGCGCGCGTGGCTCATCCGAACGTCGTCGCGGTCCATGACGTGGGCCGGGTGGGCGACGAGGTGTACGTCGCCATGGAGCTCGTCGATGGTTCGACCCTCAAGGCGTGGCGGCGTGAGCGTCCCCGCAGCGTGCAGGACGTGACGGCGGTCTTCACCGAGGTCGCCGCAGGACTCGTCGCCATCCACGATGCGGGGCTCGTGCACCGCGACATCAAGCCCGACAACGTCCTCATCGACGCGGCCGGACGCGCCCGCGTCACCGACTTCGGGCTGGCGCGGCCCGGCGAGACCCAGACCGTCGTCAACGCCCTTGCGGATCCGGTCACGCCCACCCCGGGGGCCGGCCTGCGCACCGATCTCACCCAGACCGGTGCGCGGCTGGGAACTCCCGCGTACATGGCCAGCGAGCTGCTCGCGGGCGGAGCCGCCACGCCGCAAAGCGATCAGTTCGCCTTTTGCGTGGCGTTTTGGGAGTGCTTGTTCGGACAGCGGCCGTTCGAGGGCGACACGTGGGTCTCGCTGACGCTGGCGGTCAATCGAGGCGAGATCCGAGAGCCGCCGCGTCGCCCCGACACGGGGCCGGTGCCGACCTGGCTACGCCGGATCGTCGAGCGGGGCCTGGCCCCGCGCCCCAAGGACCGATGGCCGTCGATGCGCGAGCTCCAGGCGGCGATCCTCGCCGGAGACCCGCATCGGGCACGTCGCCGGCTGCTCGTCGGGCTGGGCCTGGCCGGCTCGGTCGGCCTGGTCGCGACGGGGCTTTCCTGGATCGACGCCGCAAGACGGGCGAAGGCCGTCGCCGCCTGCCACGAAGTTGCCGCGACGATCCACGAGACCTGGAACGCCGACGCGGCGAGCACCGTCGAGGCCGCATTTCTGGCCAGCGGCAATGCCGACGCCGCCGGCACCCTGGCGGACGTCCGGGCAGCGCTCGACCGCTACACGACCGACTGGGAGACCGCGCGCGCCGAGGTGTGCCTGGCCGGCACCGTCGAGCGGACGACCGATCCGGACGTCACCGCCCGGGCGGTCGACTGCTTGCAGCAGCACCGCAGCGGCTTCGAGGCGCTCGTGCAGGTCTTCCGCGAAGCCGACGACGTGATCGTCGCCCGTGCCAAACGCTCGGTCGAGGGCCTGGCCAACATCGCCCATTGCACCGATCACCGCCGCCTCCTGCACCAGCCTCCGTTGCCCGAAGACGCCGAGCAGCGTGCCGAGGTCCAGCGGATCCACGAGGAGCTGGCCCGCACGCTGATCCACGAGCACACCGGGCGATACGACGAGGGCCTGGAGCGCTCCCGCACCGGGCTCGAGCGCGCGTTGGCGATCGGCCACCTGCCCGTCGTCGCGCTGGCGCGCTATCGCGTGGCCGTGTTCCTCGAAAAGCGGGGCGAGTATGCCGACGCCGTTGACGCCTGGGTCGGCTCGTTTCACGACGCAGTCTTGGCCGGTCACGAGCAGCTCGCCGCCGAGGCTTCCACCGCGCTCGCCTTTTGCGAGGGTTACCAGCTCCAACGCTACGACGCGGGCATCCGCTGGGCCGAGATCGCCGGCGTCTTCATCGAGCGGCTGGGTCTGACCGAGACCCTCACCGAAGCCACCCGCCTCGACGTGTCGGCCGTCCTCCTGGAGATGAAGGGGGACTACGCCGCCTCGATCGCCACGCACGAACGCGCCCTCGACCTGCGGCGTCGCCTCGTCGGCGACGCGCATCACAGCGTCGGCTACGGCCTGGTCAACCTGGCGGGCGTCCTCGAGGCCAGCGGACAGCCCGATCGCGCCCGCGCGCTGCTCGTCGAGGCCCGCGCGATCTTCGAAAAGGCATTCGGCCCCGACAACCCGACCACGGCCCACGTGCTCCACAACCTCGCCAACGTGCAGACGCGCCTCGGCGAGTACGACGAGGCGGAAACCCTCCTGCAACGCGTCCTCGAAATCTGGATCGGCAGCCTCGGCGCCCGACATCCCGACGTCGGGGACGTCTACAATGCCATCGCGGATCTCCGGATCGATCAGGGGCGCTGGGAGGACGGCCTCCCGCTCCACGAAGAGGCGCTGACGATCCACAGCGCCGCGCTTCCCGACGATCACCCCACGGTCGCACACACGGCCACCAAGCTGGGCCGGACGCTGTTGCGCCTGGGCCGACTCGACGAAGCCGAGCGCCGCTTCCAGCTCGCGCTGTCCACCTTGCGCAATGCCGGCCCCGAACAGCGCGACCGCGTCGGCAGGGCGCTGCACGGCCTGGGCAGCGTCGCCCTGGCACGAGGCGAGCCCGCCCGAGCCCATCGACACTTCGAAGCCAGCATCGCGGCGTTCGAGCAACACCCCGACGATCACCCCGCCTGGATCGCCCGCGCGAAGATCGGCACGGCTGCCGCCCTCGTCCTGCAACACCGACCCGCCGAGGCCCGCGAGCTCCTCACCGCCCTGATCACCGACGAAGACTTGCCCACCGACGTTCGCGCCGAGGCCCACGCCTGGCAAGCCCGTGCTACCCACCCCCGATCCACCGATCACGCCACCGAAGCCCGCCGCCTCGCGGCCTTGGGTCCCCCCGGCCTGCGCCGCGAAATCGACGACATCCTCGGCTCCTGAGTATCCGGTGAATCTTCCGCGTCGTGACTCGCAACCGAGCCTCGGGTAGGCCGGGGATCGATGCCGAGCAAGGTGTTGGAGCGAGCGGATTGGCGACCATCTACGACCACCTCTTCGAACGCGGCGACATCATCGAGGTTGGATGCTGGAGCCACTGCAGGCGCGACTTCCTCGAAGCGCTCGCATCCGAGCCCAAGCCGGTCAACGAGGCGCTCACGCTGATCGCCGAGCTCTTCATGATCGAGAGGAAGCTCGCAAACGCACCGCCGAAGGCATCCCGCGCAGTCACGACGCGGTTGTTTCACCGGATGCGCTCCTGACCACCCGCACCGCCGGTGCGAACGTGACGAACCGACCCGTCGATCCCGTTCCACGGGCCGCGGACGAGATCGTCGGGTCGGTCCTTCACGGTCACACCCCACGAGGGCGAGACGCACGGGGGCGCTCGAGGCGTGGCACCACCACCGTACCAACCACCGCCGCCCCCACCGATGTGGTACGCGCTCTCTTCGAAGGATCCGCCCTGGCCCAGGCTTCCGGAGCGACCCGGCGACGCCCCTGCGGCGCCGCCCATGTCCTGACCACCGCCTCCACCGGGCGAAAAGTCTTCGTTGCCGATCCCGGGGCTTCCGTCCAGGCCGCCCCCGTCGCCGCCCTCGCCGTGGTCGGGGCATCCGCAATTCCCTCCGCCGCCGCCTCCGGCCACGATCATCCTGTCGGCGAGGGTTTGGCCGCCCCGGCCTACGTCCGAGGCTCCCCCTCCGCCTCCGCCCCACTAGCCACCTTCGCCGCCGCCGTTGAAGCCTGGGGCACCTTCCGGCTCGCCCTGGCCGCCCACGTAGACGTACAGGGTGTCCCCCGGCGCGACTTCGTACGTCGCGACCACGTATCCACCCTGGCCACCGTCGTCTTGGACCTCTGCGTCGCAGCAGATCGATCCTCCACCCTCGGCTCCCCACGCCTCGATGGTCACCGCGGGGGAGGTGCCGCGTGGATGAGGCCCCTGGCCAACAGCGCGGCGCCCAGCGAGCAGAAGTACAGGTAGCCCCGGTACTCGCCGAAACGGTCGACGATGCGATCGAGCGAAGGCCCCGGCGCAACGTTCAGAAGCGCGCCGAGGCCTCGGGTCACCCCGACGTCTCCGGCGGGGAACACATCGGTGCGCCCCATGCCACGCAGGAGGATCAGCGCCGCGCTCCACGGACCGATGCCCGGCAGCTCCGTGAGAACGCGGATCGCCTCGGGGCTACGCATGCCAAAGAGCGCGTCGTCGGTGACTTCGCCCGCCTCGACCGCCCGTGCGGCGTGCCGAAGGGCCTCGGCCTTTCGAAGGCTCAGGCCACACGCTCTCAGGCCAGCGAGGTGAGCCGCCGCGATGGCTCCCGCGGTCGGGAAGGCGTGGGCGCGGTGCCCATCGTGCTCGACGGTTTCACCGAAGCGCTCGACCAGCCGCCGCACGACGGCCACGCCGGCATCGAGGCTGACCTGTTGGAAGGGCACCACGTTGGCGATCGCCTCGAACAGCCCCGCGAACCTCGGCGGACGCATGCCGCGCAACGCCGTCGCGATGCGACGCAAACGGGGCTCGCCTTCGACCAATCGCTGCAGAGGGCGCGGATCGACGTCCAGGCCGAGGATCTTGTGCACCTCGGCGACGAGCTCGGCCCCGGCGCCGTTGCGTTCGCCACGAAGGACCCGAAGTCGGACGTCCGGGGCACCGATCGTCGCCTCGTTGGAAACCTCGACCAGCGCGAGCCCGGCCGACGTCCTCAGCACGCGACGGTAGCGACCCTGCACCCACGTATCGACCAGGTTCTTGGGCCGGCGCTGCAGCACGCGCACCGTGGCCTCGAGATGGAACGGGGCTCGCGTCGCCAGCCGCACACCTCCCGGTCGATGTCGTGGACGAGTCACCCTTCGGGAACTGTGCGCCGCCGACGAGCCCCGTCAGACGTTGTCCCACGGGTTGGTCGCCGGCGTCCGCAGCAGCTCCTCGATGTCCTCCATCGTCAGCTTCTTGCCGACGCTCGCGTCCCGGCCGAGCGCGCTCTCGGCGATCTCGCGCTTGCGCCGACCGAGCTCGACCATCTTCTGCTCCACCGTGTCCTCGACCACCAGGCGATAGACGTTCACGGGCTTGTCCTGCCCGATGCGATGGGCGCGGTCGGTCGCCTGATCCTCCACCGCCGGATTCCACCACGGATCATAGTGGATCACGGTGTCGGCCTCCGTGAGCGTCAGCCCGCTGCCACCCGCCTTGAGGCTGATCAGAAACACCGGCGGCCCCGAGGGTTGCTGGAACTGCGCGACCATCTCCTCGCGGTTCTTGGTTCCACCGTGCAGCCATAGATACGGGATCTCCAGCTCGTCGAGCGCCCCGCCCAGGATCTTCTGCATCTCCACGAACTGCGAGAACACCAGCGTCTTGCGGCCCGAGCCCACCGCGTCGCTGATGAGCTCCTTGAATGCCTCCAGCTTGCAGGACGGCGGCACCGGGGTGCCCTCGGGCAAGCCCAGAAGCTGCGGATCGCAACACACCTGCCGAAGCCGAGTGAGCGCGGCCAGGATGGTCATCTGCGACTTGTCGATCCCCATCTCCTCGATGCGACCGGTGATCTCCGCCTTGGCCGCCTTGAGGATCCGGTTGTACAGGCCGAGCTGGCTCTTGCCGAAGTGGCAGAACAGCGTCTGCTCCGTCTTGGGCGGCAGCTCGCTGGCCACGTCCTCCTTCTTGCGCCGCATGATGAACGGACGGATGCGAACCCTGAGGTCCTCGAGCCGCTTCTGATCGTTGTCCTCGATCGGCTTGACGTAGTTCTTCTGGAAGTCGCTGAGCTTGCCCAAGAACCCCGGCGCCAGGAAGTCGAACACCGCCCACAAGTCCAGAAGGTGGTTTTCGACCGGCGTGCCGGTCAGCGCCAGCTTGTGATCGGCCTTCAGCGCCTTGGCGCTCTTGGCCGTCGTCGTGGTCCAGTTCTTGATGTACTGGGCCTCGTCGAGGATGACGTAACGGAACCGGATCTTCGACAACTCGTCGATGTCACGCCGCAAGATCGCGTAGCTCGTCACCACCACGTCGGTGCGCTTGAGCAGCCGTCGGTTCTCACCGCGATCCGTCCCGTGCCACAGCAGCACCGACAGGCTCGGTGCCCACTTCGCCACTTCCTGCTTCCACACCGAGAGCACCGAGGTCGGGCACACGATGAGCGACGGCGCATTGCCTTCTTCTTCCTTGGCCTTGGTCAGGAGGGCGAGCGCCTGCACCGTCTTCCCGAGCCCCATGTCGTCGGCCAGAATCCCGGTCATGCGGCTCTCGTGGAGCTGCCACAGCCACGCGTAGCCCGACCTCTGATACTCGCGAAGCTTCGCCGTGAGCGCCTTGGCCTTTCTCGGCGCCCGCGTCGACTTCTCCCCGGTCATGGCCTTGAGCAGCTTGCGGACCTCGGCCGCGACCTCTGCGGTCGGAACCTCGCTCAGAAGCCGCGACAGGTTGCCCACCTCCAGCGTCGAGACCTCGGCGTGCCCCTGCTTGTCGAACTGCAACGCACCCGCTGCGTCCGCCACCGGCTCGAGGATCTTCGGATCCAGTTTCACGACGCTGCCGTCCGCCAGCGTGACCCAGCGGCGCCCCTCGTGCAGCCACCGCAGAAGATCGCGGAACGAGATCAGATCCTCTTCGCCCTCCACCTCGACGATGGCCTTCACGTCGAGCACCGATCCGTCGCCCGCCGACACCGACACCCGCGGGCTGGGCGACTTGCTCCGGATGCGCGGAAGCTTGGGAACGCGCTTCTCCCACGCCTCGGGCAGCAAAGGCACGCCCGCGATCAAGAACTCGATCGCGTCGTCACCCGTGGCCGTGAACGCGTCCTCGGCCGGTTCCCACACCAGGTTCAGATCGGTCAGCACCTTGCGGGCCGCCGTCTCGCCGTCGAGGTCGCGGTAGAACGAAATCGCCTGGTCGCCCACCGTCATGCTGTAACGCGCGGACTCGGGGTCTTCGCCCGTGATCCCCAGCGTCACGTTGCCGTACTTCGCCGCGAGCGAGACCTTCACGCGGTTCGGATCCCCCTCGATCGTCACCACGATGCTCTCGATGGAACGTGCATCGCTGGCCAGCGCGAACAGATCCTGTCGCGGCACCCCGACCGCGTGCAGCCGATCGCTCAGCGCATCCATCTGTTCGGCGCCGACGCGAGCGTCCATGACTATCCGCGGCTGCTTGGCGATCGCTTCCAGCACCCACGGCGGCGTGTCTGGAACCCGAAAGATCTCCGTCGTCTCCGGGTACAGAAACCACGTCGGCGCGCCCGCGATCACCCGTCCCTGATCGACCTCGAAGGTTCGCCGGGTCGGCGGGTGCTCCAAGAACCCGTGCAGGTCGACGTTGCCGTCCTTGCGGTTCTCGGCCCTCACCCGCAACACCAGCGGCTCGGGAACGAATCGCAGCTTGCCCACCCCCTTGAGGCTCACCTGCGCATCGCGAGCGAAGTAGAGGATCCCCGCGAGCGCGGCGTCGTCGACCTCGTGAGCCCCGTCGTCGGTCCGGTCGAGCTCCTGCTCGAGGTAGTGCGCGATGATGCGATCGGCGGGGTGCATCCCGTCCCGCAGCCGTCCCCGGCCCTGAACCACCGCCGTCCCGGCCTCGAAGACCGTGACCAGCCACGTGCCGCCGCGCTGCTGAAGCTGATACCGCCGCTGGGCCCGAGACTCGCCGCCCACCTGCTCCACCCATGGATTTTGGGTGGTCGAGATCTCCCCGCCACTTCGGTACTGCTGGCGCAGCGCCAACCCGAGCGCCACCGCGTGGTGGCAAAACTTCTCCCAGCCGTCGGTGAACGTGGGGCAGCTACACGCGACCGCAGGTTTTCTGTCCTCGAGCTTGATCGTCGTGGCGTGGGGAATCGGGTTCGAGCCCTTCACCTTGCCGGACACTGCTTCACCCGAGAACACGATGTCGGACACCGCACCGCGATCGAACAGCTCTTGCCCGGCTTTGAGGGCTTTGGCACTCGCAATGCGTACGAGTGCCTCGGGCTCCACCAGAGGGAGAAAAGATTCGAGCTTCGTCACTCTCAGACCTGTGGAAGGACGTCACTCCGGGCTCGCCCTGTCACCAAGGGGCGGCTTTTCGGGGCTCGAGTCGGGAAGTGCTCGTCTGGATGCACATGGCCGGACGAACGCCGGCCAGCGGGGCGCCGCGGCTCGTCCACCTCGGACGAGGAAGCGACATCCGCGCAACCCTTCGGGGTCTAGCACGCTCGGGCTCGGCAGGTCCAGTCTCGACCCACGAGGGCCCGAACGCCCACGGTTCTCGCAGTTTGGACGCCCACCGCGCCGCCGGGGGGCGGGCGGGAGGAACCGCGCACGTCGCCACCCCGACGAGGTGGCAAGCTGCGGTCGTCCAGTTCGGAGATCCGGCGATGGCCGGTGTGCGCCACCGGGCACCCACCGACGATTTCGCCCCCCAAGGTGGCCATGCCCATGTCGCGCGTCAACCCTCCGCCTTCCGCCATCGACGGGCTCAACCCCGACGATCCCGGAGTTCGCCTCTTGGCCGAGGCGGTTCGCGGTCGCGACCCCGCCAAGGTGCTCCTGGTGCACTCGGGCGACCTCCCCGGGCTCGGGCCGGGCGCGACCCGCCTGGTCCTCGACGTGCGCGAACGAGAGGACAGCCGCGCCACGCCCATCGACGACGACGGCGGTCCACTCGACCACCTCCCGGCCTTCGAGACCGCGATCGTGTGGCCTCGCGCGCACCTGGGCAAGGATTTCACCCGAGCCT
>CAZYSW010000251.1:0-8458 GCA_964650105.1 uncultured Nannocystaceae bacterium | reverse complement strand
GAGCCGGTGGACCCCCCACGCGTCCCCCTGGGCGATGGCAGCCGCGGGCGAGAGGCCGTCGACGAACTCCATGGCCATCCAGGTGCGCCCGAACTCGTCGCTGCCGTAGTCCTCGACCTTGATCACGCCGTCGAAGGTCGCGCCGGACATGAGCTGCGCCTCGCGGGCAAAGCGCGTCGCGGCCTCGCTGCCCTCGTGAACCTCGGCCCGCAGCCACTTGACGACGACCAGACGGCGGTTGAAGACGTCCACGCAAAGGTGCACGTCGCCCACGGCACCTTCCCCGAGGGGGCGGATCCTCCGGTAGGGGCATCCCGCCACGGGTTGCAACTCTACCAGGGAACGACCGGGCGCGAGCACGACGCGGCCCCGACGTCCCGCGACGCAACGTAGGCGGGACCTACGCGCCGCACCTACACGGTCACGGGGCGTGGGGCGGCGGGCGGACGTCTCGATGCACCGGCCACGACACGCGCCTCGATCCGTCTCGCGCGGTCGCTAAAGCGGCAGGTGCAGCTCGGTGTACGGTTCGGTGACCACCGCTGCGGTGGTGCCGCGGTACTGGAGGCGGACGAAGCCGGGCTGGGGAACGGTGACGCGCTGGGTGCCTCCCGCCGGGATCGAGACCTCCGACGCGAGCTTCTTGCCCTCGAGCTTCACCTTCATCTCGGCGGAGCCCTTGTTTTCCAGCACCAGCGTGGTGGTCGGGTCCTGCTGGAACTTCACCGCGTAGGGGAAGTACTTGCGGATCTCCGATTCCAGGGTCTCGATGCGCTGCCGGGTGTCGGGACCGCGGTAGGGATACGTGGCCCCCAGGCCCGTGAGCTGCTGCTTGGACCAGTCGAGCTCGGAGAGCGCCTCGCCGACCCGCACGATCTTGCCCTCGGGGTAGGCTACGAGCCCGTTCTTCGCGACCTCTGCGACCTCGGAGCGCGAGAGATCGTCGACGGGAGTCACCGCGAGCATCTGCGCCATCGCGACGTGGACCTCGGGGAGATCGGGGGCCTTGGCCTGCGCGCGATCCAGCACGGCGCGGGCGTCCCGGGTCTTGCCGGCGGCGAGCAGGCGATCGACCTCCAGCGCCAGGAGGACCGCCTCGACCTCGGCGTGTCCCTGCGTGCCGTCGGCGATGCCGCGAAGGGCCGCCTTCGCCTCGTCGAATTTGCCGCGACCCGCCAGTATCAACACCTTCTGGAGCTGCAGCGCGGGGTCGCGAGGGTTGAGCGCCAGCGCGCGCTCGAGATCCTTCTCGGCACCGTCGAGCTCGCCCCGGGTCAGTCGCAGCGCGGCCCGGGCCGCGTGCAGCGTCGCGACCTGGACGCGAAGCTCGGCCTTGCGCTGATCGGTGAGGGGGATGGCACCGGACTCCGCGGCGTCGACCAGCGCGCCCATGCGCTGGAGCGCTGCGTCGGGCTCCCCCTTCTTGCGGAACTCCATGGCGACCTCGACCGCCAGGCCGAGCTGCTCGTCGCCCGTCACGCCCGGAGGCGCCAGGTCGAGCAAGCGATCCGCCGTGGCCACGTCGCCCGCCGCGACCGCGGTCAGCACGATGTGGCGGCGAAGCTCGAGGAAGTATTGGCGCGACCGCGAGTCGGCTGCGCTGATCAGGTCCGCCGCCTGCTGCAGCGCTTCGGCGGCACCTCCGAGATTCTCCTGACCCAGACGCGCACGGACGAGCGCGAGCGCGACGGCGGTGTCGGGCAGGATCGCCATCGCCTCGCTGTAGTCCGCCTCGGCGCCGGCCCAGTCCTGGGCCTGGATCCGCGCGTCACCGCGCGAGATGAGCAGGACCCCCAAGACGCGGCGACACCCCTTGCTCCCGGCCGCGGCGCCCTCGCGCGCCACGGCCAGCGCCTCGTCGTCTCGGCGAAGGGTTCGCAGCAGGTTGGCCAGGCCGGTCTGCGCCTCTTCGCTCGCGGGGTTGGCCTCCCGCGCCAAGCGGTAATACTCCTCGGCCTGCCTCCACTTCTTGTTCTTCTCGTACTCCTGGGCCTGCTCGAGGTACATGTTCGCCAGCTCTTCCTTGGCGATCTCGGCGTCGGCCCCCTTCATCGCCTCCTGATAGAGCGCCGCGGCCTGTTCCAGCTCGCCCGCATCCCAGGCGTTGCGAGCCTTGTCGAGGCTCGAGGCACAACCGGCGATCAGGAGGGCGCTCAGACCCAGCGCGAGGCGGCTTCGCGTCACGCGTCCTGGTGCTCGAAAGCGTACCCGTTCCATATGTACAGTTCCCTGGTAATGCCTCGCGAAGAGGCTTGGTAGACGGAGAAGGCGGCCTGCCGATGCGGCGCCTCCGAGAGGCTCGTGCCCGACCCGATGCCGTGCACGGGCACATCGCTGTCGGGGCCCGGCAGCGAGGTCTCGATGCGGCGGTGCTCGTGGCCGTGGAGCACGAGCTCCGCCCCCTGCCGCGCGATCACTTCGGCGAACGCCGCGAGATCGAGGAGGCGGTGGAAGCCCTTGGCGACGCCCTCGACGACCGGGTGGTGGATGAGGACGATGCGGCACAGGTTTTCTCGCCGCGCGCGCGCCAGCATCCGCTCGAAACGCTCGAGCTGCGGTGTCCCGACGCGGCCCGTCGCATAGAAGGGCCAGGTGGCTATGGCGGTCGAGACCCCGATGAGCGCCACGTCGTCGACGCGCGTCATGAACGGGTAACGGGTGTCACGCTCCCGTTCACCTTGCATGTGCGGATCGAGGTAGCGCTCGAACCTCGACGAGCGCGCCGCGTTCCAGGTGTACGCGTCGTGGTTGCCGGGGATGACGGTGCTCGGCACCGACAGGGCGTCGAGCTTGCGCCGGACCAGCTCGAACTCCGACTCGAGCGAGAGGTTGGTGAGATCTCCGGTCACCACCACGCGCTCGATGCCGAGTGGTCCCAGCCTCGACATCATCTCGTCGAACAGCGCGCCGTCATGGGTCTTGGAGCGGTGGAACGCCAGGTTCATCCGCCCAGTGAGGCGCTTGCCGAAGTAGCGCCACGGCATCACGCCCTGCAGGTCGAGCAGGTGAATGTCGGAGGTGTGCAGGAACCTCAGGGCCATCGTTCCCGGCCGTCGTGGCGATCGCGGCGACCACCCGACGTGGATGGTCGGTGAAGGCCGGCAGCTGGAAGCCCGGAGCTCCCGCTCCCTTCCGGGCGCCGACGGGGTGTTTTGTAGCAGGCGAAGGCCCCGATAGACACTTTGGGGCGCCCTTGCGCGCGATCCGCAGCCCGCGCAGGACGGCGGCGGCGGTCGGCGCCGTGCCGCGCCAAAGTCGCACCTGGAGCCTCGAAAGCGGGGACGGTTCATCGCTCGGTGGTCGTGGACTAAAGTCGGCGACCATGTCTGCGCCCTCGCTCCTCGAACTCGGCCGCACGCACCACTGCAATCAGTTGCGTCGCAGCGACGTCGGCGCCACCGTGGTGCTCCTCGGTTGGGTCCACCGACGCCGGCCCCTCGGGCGCCGCATCTTCGTGCAGCTCCGCGATCGCGAGGGCATCACGCAGGTCTCGTTCAGCCCCGACATCGACGCAGAGGCTCACGCGGTGGCCGAGGAGCTGCGTCCGGAGTTCTGCATCGGGATCTCCGGCAAGGTGGTCGACCGCGGCGACAACGTGAACCCGGACATGGACACCGGCGAGATCGAGGTGGAGTGCACGCGCGTGGAGGTTTTCTCGCGCTCGGATACGCCCCCCTTCCACGTCGCCGACGACGACCGGCTCGACGCCAGCGAAAACCTGCGCCTGCGCTACCGCTACCTCGACCTGCGCCGCCCGTCGCTGCAGCGCAACTTCGCCATGCGCAGCCGCATCGCCCAGGCGACCCGCCGCACGCTGAGCGACCTCGGCTTTTACGAGCTCGAGACGCCCTACATGGTGAAGTACACCCCCGGCGGCGCGCGCAACTTCTTGGTGCCCAGCCGGTTGCAGCCCGGGGAGTTCTACGCGTTGGCCGAGTCGCCCCAGATCTACAAGCAGCTCTTCATGGTCGCGGGCTTCGACAAGTACTTCCAGATCACGCGCTGCTTCCGCGACGAGGACCTGCGCTACGATCGTCAGCCGGAGTTCACGCAGATCGACGTCGAGCTGAGCTTCGCGACGCCCGAGCGGGTGTATCAGCCCATGGAGACCCTGATGAAGGGGGTGTGGAAGGAGACCCACGGGGTCGACCTTCCGACTCCCTTCCCTCGCCTGACGTGGGACGAAGCCATGGCGCGCTTCGGCAACGACAAGCCGGACATGCGTTTCGGCATCGAGCTGCGCGACGCCACGGAGATCCTCAAGGGCTCGGGCTTCCGCGTGTTCGACCAGGCCGAGTGCGTCAGCGGCCTGTGCGTGCCGCCCGAGCACGCCGGCAGCCTCTCCCGGGGGCAGATGGACAAGCTGACCGAGTTCGTCAAGCAGCGCGAGCACGGTGGGGCCAAGGGGTTGGCCTGGACGCGAGTGGGCGACGACGGTCTGTGGGAAGCCGGATGGGCGAAGAACGTGGCGACCGAGCTGCAGCGCGCCGTATGTGCGCAGCACGAGGCGCGCCCCGGCGCGGTCCTGATGTTCGTCGCCGACGATTGGCACACCACGCACTTCACCCTGAGCACCTTGCGGCTCGAGCTGCGGGACCGCCTGAACCTGCTGGACGGGGAAGCGGGCCGACAGTGGAAGTTTCTGTGGGTGACGGACTTTCCGTTGTTCGAGAAGAACGAGAAGGGCAAGTGGGTGTCGTCCCACCATCCGTTCACGGCGCCTCGGGACGAGCACGTACCGTACCTGGTCGACGATCCGGGGCGCGTGCGCGCCCAGGCCTACGACCTGGTGCTCAACGGCAACGAGATCGGCGGGGGCTCGATCCGTATCCACCGCCGCGAGGTGCAGGCCGCGGTGTTCAAGACGCTGGGGATGTCCGACGAGGAGGCGGAGCGCAAGTTCGGGTTCCTGCTCGAGGCGTTCAAGTACGGTCCCCCGCCCCACGGCGGGATCGCGTTCGGGCTGGATCGGATCGCGATGCTCATCTGCGGCGCCGAGAGCCTGCGCGACGTCATCGCCTTCCCCAAGACGCAGCGCGGCCAGGATCTGATGACCGGCTGCCCCACCCCGGTCGACGAGGAACAACTCGCCGAGCTCTACGTCACGCACAGGCCTCTGCCCCCGCGGGGCGAGGGCGGGGGGTGAGCGGAGCGCCCGACCACTCGATGGGGACGCGACCGTGAGTGGCAAGGCGAGCCTTCGACGCGTGGCCGCGGCCGCCGTATCCGCGGTCGGCATGGTGCTGGCCTGCCCCGACTTCGACCTGTGGTGGCTGGCGTTCGTGATGTGGGTGCCGTGGTTTTGGGCCATCGAAGGGGTCACCCCTCGGCGAGCGCTCGGCTACGGGCTGGTGACCGGGACGATCACGGTCTTCTGGGGCTTTTTTTGGCTCTCGGAGCTCCTGACGAAGTTCGCCGGCTTCTCGCTGGCGGCGGCCATGCCGGTGTCGCTTCTGTTCTCGCTCTGGCACGGCCTTTTGTGGGGGTTGCCGGCGATGATGGTGGTGTGGCTGCGCCGGCACTCCGCGGCGCCGGTATGGGTGACCGCTCCGTTTTGTTGGATCGTGGTAGAGGCGTTCTTGCCCAACATCTTCCCGATCTACATGTCGCACGCCTGGTGTTGGCAGCCGCTGTGGATCCAGACCGCGGAGCTGGGCGGCCCGACGCTGGTAAGCGGCCTGATGCTGGCGATCAACGCGGGCGCCTACACGCTGCTGCGTCGGTGGTGGACCGATCGCGTCGTCGACCGCCCCGCGGCGATCGTGACCCTCGGCCTGATCGTGGGCCTGCCGGTCTATGGGGCGATCCGCATCGCCCAGGTCGAGGCGACCATGGAGGCCGCGCCCAAGCTGGAGTTCGGGGTCGTCCAGGGCAACATGAGCATTCGGCAGATGGGCGACCCGAACTGGAAGCACTGGATCTTCCGCCAGCAGCAAGGCAAGAGCGCCGAGTTGCAGGCCCAGGGGGCCGACGTGATCTTGTGGGGGGAGACCGCCTATCCCAACTCCCGCATCTTCAAACGCGACTCCACCGAGGAGCCGCCGCCGGGGCATCCGTGGCGGATCCACGAGGGCTTCGACGCCCCGGTCATCGTGGGGGCCGTCACGCGGGGCCGCGACCTGGCGACGACCCCCTACCCCTACAACAGCGCCTTGCTCATCGACGGCGATGGTCGCATTCAGGGGCGCTACGACAAGGTCTACCGGCTGATCTTCGGCGAGTACATCCCGATCGTCGATCCGCAGTGGTATCTGGAGAAGATCCCGAGCGCCTCGCACCTCGAAAAGGGCGAGGGACCCTCGGTGCTCGAGTTGCGGGGCCATCGCCTGGGTCCGCTCATCTGTTACGAGGACATCCTGCCCCGGTTCGTGCGAGACACGGCGGCGCTGGGGATCCACGCATTCGTCAACCTCACCAACGATGCGTGGTTCGGCAAGACCGCCGAGCCGGCGCAGCACCTGGGGCTGGCGGTGATGCGAACGGTCGAGCACCGCAAGCCGCTCGTGCGCGCGGTCAACACCGGCATTTCGACCTACATCGATCCGACCGGGCGCACGCACATCAAGACCCGGGTCACCGACCCTGACATCGAAGGCCCGCAACCAGCGGAGGGGTTCGTGGTGTCGGTCCCGATGATGGATCCCGAGGCGCGCACCCCGTACACGATCACCGGGGAGTTGTTCAACGTGCTGAGCCTGTTTTTCGTCATCGGTCTGCGCGTGCGCGGGGGCGGTGCGCCGGGGACCGGGCCGCGTGCAGCCGGGGCGCAAGACGAGAACGGTGACGCCGGGAAGCATGCGACCGCGGTGGGGCGCGTGGGCGCGTCGGTGAAGGCGAGCCACGCCGACGATCGCGCTGGGGCGGCGCCCCCCTGAGTGTCCGTTCCCGGAACGCATCCCCTCGCGGGATGGACGGGTCGCCGAAGGTCGGTGCTCACACGTTTTTCTGTAGGTGGGGAGAAAAGAGGTTGTCGCGCGGAAGGCTCCGGGACAAAGTTGGGGGCCATGAAGGTCGCGCTGGCACTCGCGCTCGTCACGATGGTCGGTTGTTCCTCCAAGCCCGCCGCGGACGCGGCCGCGCCGTCGAAGACCTCCGGCAACTCCCCCGAGGCCACGAAGGCGGACGACAAGGACGCGGCCGAGGGCGAGGCGGCGAGCGCCGAAAAGCCGCAGGCCGAGACCATGGCCTCGGCCGAGATCGGGAAGCCTGCGCCCGATTTCACGCTGAAGGATCTCGACGGCAACGAGCACCGTCTGTCGGACCACAAGGGCAAGATCGTGGTGCTCGAGTGGTGGAATCCGGGTTGCCCCTTCGTGAAGTACGCCCACACCGAGGGGCCGCTGGCGACCATGGCCGCCGAGGAGACGAAGAACGGGGTGGTGTGGTTGACGATCAACTCCGGGGCTCCGGGCAAGCAGGGCGCCGGCCTGGAGGGCAGCCGCGAAGGGGTGGAGACCTTCAAGATGACCAACCCCGTGCTGCTCGACGAGAGCGGCGAGGTGGGTCGCGCCTACGGGGCCGAGAAGACCCCCCACATGTACGTCATCGATGTCGAGGGGACGCTCGTCTACCGCGGCGCGATCGACAACGCGCCCATCGGCGAGGTGGATGGCGGCGGCGAGGCGATCAACTACGTGGCGGCCGCGCTTGCCAACGTGCGAGCGGGGCGGCCCGTGGCCACGCCCGAGACGCCGGCGTACGGGTGTACCGTCAAGTACGCGAGCTGACGCCCACGAACGGACGTGCCCGGACGATCGCGCGCGGTCGGCCGCTCGACCAGAGGTCCTCGCCGCCCGCCGCCTCGCAGTCGACCCGGGTCAGCAGGATCCAGCCCTTGCCCGCGCACTCGTTTTGGCCCGCACAGGCGTGCCTCTTCGAGCCCTCGGCCACGCGTCCATCGGGGACGTTGCAGGCCCCCTGACCACTGCACTCGTTGACGCCGAAGCACTTGATCTTGGCGTCGCTCGCCGGCTCGATGGGCGCGGCCGTCCCTGCGTGAGGGGCGGCGGTCGACGGCGCGTCCTTGCGGCAGGCGCTCACGAAGAGCGCCGCGGCCGACCGCGCCAGCGCGGTGGAGACGTCCTTGGCCATCGGTGAGGCCCCTACTCCGACGGGTGGCAACTGAAGCAGCCGAAGTGGCCCTTCTGCGTCTCGGGGTCGTAGGGCTCCTCGTCGAGGAGCTTGGCCATCTCCGGGACCACCTGCTCGATCATGAACTTCGTCGTCTTGGCGTCGTAGTCCATCGCGGCCTGAATGGTGTTCTCCTTGGGGAGCGGGTAGATGCTGTCGGTGGGCATCTCGAAGTTCCGCCCCTTCATGTCGTCCCCGTGGCAGGTCTGACACTTGAAGCCCTTGAAATCCACCTCGTCGTGCGGCTGGAACATGTCCTTCATCTTCGGCAGCTCGACGATCCCCATGTACTCCTGGCGCTGCTTGAACGCCTTGTCGTGCCACGGCA
>CAZYSW010000250.1:7379-8463 GCA_964650105.1 uncultured Nannocystaceae bacterium | reverse complement strand
GTCCGATGCGCCCACGGGCAGGCATAGGACACGTACAGGTGGTACCGCTCGGCGGCCACGGGGAAACCCGAGGTGCCGTCTTCGGTGACGAGATCGCGAAACGTGGTCTGGGCCCGGACGAATCGCCCGGCCTTGGTCGGGAACTCGCCCTCGGGGAACCACTTGCCTTCGATGAGCCGTCCGATGCGAAGGAGTCTGCCCGACCGAGACCGCGACGCAACGCGTCGAGGGCGGCTTCCCGACAACGGATTGTTGCCGGACGGTACACAATCTCACCGGGGCCCCCGAGCGAGGGCTCGATCCCGTCTCAGTAGGACTCGCAGCGCGTGGAGTGGGGGGCGCACTTGATCCGGACGTGGATGTGGACCACGTGCCCCTCCGCGTGGCGCACCAGGCCGTGGTGGGTCTTGCGCGGCCGCGGATACTGGATGAGCCGGTCGAGCTCCTCGCGGGTCGCACCCGCAGCCTCGGCGGCTCGATACAGGCGCCGCTGACGGTTCCAGTCCAGGAAGATGTACTCGACCTCCCCGGTGTCCGCGAAGGACTTCACCAGAAACCAGGCGGCGCGCCAGTCGATGTCGTCGGGGCTGCTGCTCCTGCGGGGGGCGCCGGGCTTGCGGGGCAACCCGATGTCCGCGTCGCGTCCGCTCTGGTGGGACCGGTGGGGTCGAAACCGCCCGCCGTTGCGAAGACTGATCGCACCGATGGTGACCTCCCCGTCGTAGCCGGAATCCCGGCGAAACTGCGCCATCGCCCGCTGGATGTTGAGCACGGCGTGGCTGCTGCCCCAGGCCTTGTCCGGGTCGCGAATCGTGTAGTCGTCGCTCGGGGGGAGCTGCACCCCGTTGATCAGGCGTCCGTGATTGGGCTTGCCCACCGAGAGGCCGCCGGGGCGGACCTTGAATTCGGGAAGGGGTGCCGGCCCGTCGACGTCACCCTCCTCTTCGGGGACCGCGCTGCTCAGCGGGTTGGTGTACACGACCAGGCTCGTGCCGGCCTTGAAGCGGCGGGGAACCTTCTTGTTCCAGTAGCGGAGGTCGCTCTCGCGCACGTTGAACTGGGCGGCGATCTTTCCCCACGTGTC
>CAZYSW010000250.1:0-7369 GCA_964650105.1 uncultured Nannocystaceae bacterium | reverse complement strand
GTCGCCGAACTGGACGACGTAGGTGGTCTTTTCGCGCGGAGGGGGGACGTGTCGAGCGTGGATCGACAGCGTCTGGCCGGCGAAGATCCAGCCCTTGTCGCCCAGCTTCTTCTTGTTCCACCGAAGGATCTCGTTTCGCGAGACGCCATAGCGTTCGGCGATGTCCTCCAGCCGCTCCCGAGGCACGACCTTGTGCTTGACCCACGTCCGCTCGGAGCCCTTCTTGCGATCGGGGGTGTTGTTCTCGGCGGCCAGCGTCCGAAGGCCGAGCAGCGTCACCAAGGTGGGCGTCGCCACCGACGCCGCACCGACGTCCAGCGGTATCAGCGCGCCGAAACCGAACGCGACCGCGCCGAGCCAAGCGGTGAGCTTGCGCCGCTGCACGAGGAGCGTCGACGGTAACTCCGGGCCCCGGGCGTGAGCAATGTAGGCACGACTACTCCGCCGGCGCATCCGGCAGGCCAAGAACGGCCAAAACCTCCGGATAGACGCGGTCCGCGAGGTACTCGCTGCCGGGCATCGTGAAGTGGATCCGATCCTCGGCGCGGATCTGCTGCAGCTTTCCGCGCTCGCCCACCCGGGCCTCTCGCAGCATCTGCCCGTTCTCGTCGGTGACGAACGGGGTTGTATCCAGGTAGACGGCGTCGTCCCCGACGGCGGCCACCGCCTCGGCCTGGATGCTGCGGATGAGCTCGAGCTTTTGCTCGAGGCTCCGCAGTCCCATCGTGGGCAGCCCCAGCCACAGGATCCGCCGGCCCGGCGCCGCGATCACGCCGAGGAACTCGTCGATCCGGGCACGGTAGCTCGCCGCCCAGTCGTCGTGTTGCCAGGCCACGCGCTTGTCGCCACTGCGCTTGCGCGGCGTGAGATCCTGACCGTCGTTGCCCCCCAGGATCACCACGACGAGATCCGGCTGACGCAGCTCGACCTGGCGCTTCCCCTCGGCGATCCAGTCGAAGAAATCGGGGCGCGCCAGCCCCGACGCGCTCTTGCCCTTGCGGTAGCAGACCACCTGAGGATGCGCGTCCAGTCGCTTCTCGAGCATCGCACCGAAGCCGGTGGCGGCCAGGCTGTCTCCGAGGATCAGAACCTTCTGCGGCTCGGGAGAGGCCGCGTCCACGGGGGGCGGCTCGTCGGGCTCGGGGTCTGCGGCGACGGCGGGGGCCGGGGCGTCGGGGGATCCCGTCGCGTGGGCAAAGGTGGGAGCGACGTCGGCTGACGGCGCGGCCTCGATGGCGGCGGCGTCTTCCTCCTCGGGAGCGGGCGCCGGAGATTCCACCGCGCCTCGGTCGGCCTCGGGAGGTCGGCTGTCGGTCTTGCAGGCGAGGCCTGCAAAGATCCCCCCGGCGAGCAAGAGCACGAAAGCCTGGCGGGAGGTGGGAGCCGCGAACCGACGGGCGCGTGAGAGATGCATGGGCGTTCGCTTCCGGTTTTGCGTTCGTTGTCGCAGTCCCTGCGCGAAATAACCAAGAAACCGGACGGCCGCAAACGCGTGCTCGCCGGGGGCGCCCCGCCCGGTCGCTCCGCGGTCTCCGCGGTGTCCTCCCCTGCGCGAACACGGCGCACGGTCGCGTCGTGGGTGCGTCCCACGAACGTTCGCGTGCGGCACGGCGCGCCACGCTCCGCCGACGACACGAGTGCCGATGGGCTCGTCGTACCGAGCATGCAGACGTGCGCGCCACGAGGACCCGATCCGGATCGCGCGATTCCGAGGGCGATCGGCGACGCCCCCTGGAAAGCGCCGCGGGGCTGTGGGACACTGGCGGGCGTCCAACCTTCCTTGGAGATCCAAGCCAAAATGCGCTCCGAATCTGCACGCACCACTTTGGCCCGCTGGAAAACCGCCCGTCGCGTCGTGCTGGGCTCGATCTTCCTCGCCGGATCGGTCGTCACCTCGGCCGCGGTCATGTACCGCATGGCCGCGCACGAATGCGGCGCGTACCATCGCGTCGACCGGGCCTACACCTACAGCGGGATCGGTGTGGTGATCGAGCGCCAGGACGACCAGGTCGTCGTGCAGCGCGTGATCCCGGGAGCTCCGGCCGAGGACCGCCTGTTCCCGGGCGCCCGTTTGATCTCGGTGGATGGTCGGACACCCGACACGCTCGAAGGTTGGGCCGAGGCGATCCGCGGGGCTCCGGGGACCAAGGTCGACCTCGAGGTCGCCTACCCGTGCGGGGGTCACAAGTCCGTGACGCTCGAGCGCGATCTGATCCGGATGGAGTACTGAGCGAGACCGGCCCCCGCGCCCCGCGATTCGCCCCGTGGCGGGGGCGGTAGGCGGGGCGGCAAGGGAACGGACACCCGAGCGCGGCCTCCCACGAGGAGGTCGTTCTTCAATTCAAGGAGACGGGGCCGTCGCGTCGCCGCAGGCGATCAGGCGCAGGTCGTCGACGAACATCGCTGCGTGGACAGAGGCGTCCTCGAGGCGAAGCTGATACTCGCCGGGGGGGACCTGCACCCGCACCGGGACGAGGACGAACGGATCGCCCGACAGGGGGATCGTGACGGCGGTCGGCTCGTCACCGGTGCTCACGATCTCGGCCGACAGGCCACGCGCCTCACCGCTGGTGCCGATGAGCAGCTCCACGCACTCTCCGCGCGCCACGGTGAACGCGGGGGAGTGTGCAACGCCCTCGAGCTCCAACGATGCACGAATCCCGGCGCTCGACAGCAAGAGCGCGCCACCGTAGGGCCCGACGGGAGGAAGCCGTCCCTGCCAACCTCGCACGGGTCGGCGGAACGCCCCGCCCTCCAGCGCGAACGCGTGCATCGAACCATCCTCGAAATCCGCGACGACCCTTGCCCCGGGGGGCAGCGGGCGATCGGCGATGGGCACCATGAGCACCTGGTCGTTCCGATACGGCGTCACCATGCCGGCCTCGGACATGTAGCCCGACAGGGGACGCACGCGATCTCGACCGTGCAATCGTCGCTCGACGCGATGTCCGGTGAGCGCCGGGCGAAGCCAGGCCGGAGGATCGCCCTCCGTCCAGATGCTCCGGTACTCACCGGCGGTGATCCGATCGCGCAACGCGGCCTGAATGGCCTTGCGGTCCGCTTCGGGCACGTCGTTGAGACCCATGGCGCCCACGTGGCCGTCACCGCCGGCGAGCACCGACCACCAGGGACGATGCAGAGCGAAGACCCTCCCCTCTCCCTGCTCGAGAGCCTGTCGAAGCGCGGCCGCATCGGCGCGCGCCTTGGCGGTGGGGATCGTGCGGAAAGGGTCCTGCACGCGGTAGCTCCGCCCCAGGGCCCGAACGCCACGGTCCTGGATGGGCTGGTAGAACGGCTCGATGAGCAGCGAGAAGCCGATCTGCAGGATCACGAGGCCGAGCGCCGTCGCTTCCGCGCGCCCACCGGTCGGCAGACCGACACCTACCCAGACCGCCCCCATCACCACGCCGGGGATGAACGCGTTGGGCTCGGCCCACTGGGTGGCATACCCGAGCGCGCTGACCAGCAGCCCGCACGCGGCGGCGAAACCCCAAAACAGGGTGCCGCGTTGCGCGAGCAGGCGGTCGCGCAGCGGCCCTCCTCCGCGCCGCGCCGTTCTGGCCATGGCCCCGCCGACGATGAAGCCCACCAGCACCACCACGAAGGGTGCGGCGTGAACGAACATGCCCCAGGTCTTGGTCGTGAAGCGCTCGCGGTTGAAGGCGTGGCTTTGGTGGAGCTCGTAGACGTACGTCCACAGCCAGCCGTCCGTCAGGGCGTTTCCCACCGCGACGCCGCCCCCGGCGACCGCCACCAGGCCCGCCGCGTACGCGGGGACGCAGCGCGGCGCCAGAACCAAAGCCGCGATCCCGCCCATCGCGGCGAAAGGCGCGGCGGTCTGCTTGGTCAGAAAGCCGAGCCCCATCAGCACGCCGCCCAGCAGCGCCTTGCGGTGCTCGGCTCGGCCGTCTCGCCCTGCCTCGTGCAAAAAGACGAGGCCCCACAGCACCAACGCCAGGTAGAGCATGTCGGGCCGCGCCACGTCGTACCAGCGGAACGTGAACACGTAGCCGCTCGCGAACAGGCCGATGGCAGCGACGAGATGGGCCCGCGGCTTGCCCTCGTGATGAACCGCCCGCGCGATGGCCAGGGCGATCGCCAGGCAAGCGAGCACGCTGACCAGGCGGCCCACCGCGTAGTCGAGGCCCACCACCGATCCCAGCGCGGCCAGGACCGTCGGGTACAGCGGCGTGTAGAGGAAGGGCACGAAGTCGGGCCCCGGCGGCGGGTAGATGGGCAATCCACGCTGCAGGCGTTGCGCCTGGTGCAGCAGCCCGCCTTCCATCCACTCCAGCTCCAGGGGAAAGGTGATCCGGCAGGCGATCGCGCAAAGGACCGCGAGCACGACGACCGCCGAGGCGATTGTGCTCGCGTGGCGCAAGCGCGAGACCCAGGGGCTGCTCACGACGCCTCCGGGGTCCCGAACGGGCCGACCACGCGGTCGCGAGGCCGACGGCAGCAGTACAGGCCCACCTCGAACGGCGCGCCGTCGTTCGCCGGGTCGGCGATCGGTCCGGGATCGATGCAGGCCCAGGTGTAGCCCCGACGAAACGCCGGATGGGCGCGATGCTCGGGCGGCCGCGTCGGGCCGCGATGGCCCACGTGACAGAGCAGATCGGGGTCGCGGGCACGGATGTAGTCGGGCGGGGCCTGGAGCTGATGGCCGGGCCGCGCACCGCGACCGGTGAACGGTCGAACGTCGGGCATCGAGGCCAGGTGCGGATCGACCAGGCCGTAGGCGTCGATGACGTTGACCCCTGCCCCGTAAGGCACCGCTCCCGCCGCACCGACCGTGATCCAGGTGCTCGCAGGCAGGTTGTCGTGCATCCAACGGCCGACCGCGAAACCGACCAGCGCGAACCGGTGCATCGCGGTGACGCCCTCCCACTTGCCGTCGATCCACCGGCTCCCGGTGGCGCGATCGAGCTGCCAGCGCGCACGTGCCTCGACGCCCAGCGCCACCGCGAGGACGCCTGCGAGCGTCACCGGGAGCGCGCGCGGCCAGAGGTTCTGGCGGAAGCGACGCCGTACGAGCGCGCCGAGATCGCACAGGAGCCAACCGATCAGGACCGCCCACGCGGCGGTCGCCGTGGTGAAAAAGCGTCCATACGCCATGAAGTCCCCGCCGATCGCCCAGCCGTAGGCGACCACCACCGCGATCGGCACCACGAGGAGCGCGTGGCGGAGCCGCACCAGCACCACGAGCGGCGCGAGGTGAACGAGGTGGACGCCGTCGGCCCAGGCCCGAACGTAGGCGACCCCGTAGCTGTCGCGCAGCAGGCTGCCGTGCGCCTTGACGGTCCAGGTGTTGGGCAGCCACGCCCCGTAGTAGATCCGACGCCAGACCAGGTGAGCGAGCAGCGGGACCAGGCACACGATCAGCGCCAGGCCGGCGCGACGCCACGGGATGCTCGCGGCGCGTTGCCGCAGCCGTCGCGTCCGAAGCCCATCGATCGCCTGCAGGATCAGCCACGTCGACCCGAACGCCCCCACGGCCAGCAGCGCGTCGGTGCGTACGAGTCCGGCGGCGGCGGCCAGGGCGGCCGCCGTGCAGAGCCGTCCGCCGAGGAACGCCGTCATCGTCCCGAGCACCAGCGCGGTGGCCAAGGCCGTCTCCAGGCCGCCGTGACTCCAGACCATCCACTCGGGCGACGCGACGAGCAGGAGGGTGGGGGTCAGATCGGAGGCCGACACCCGGCCGACCGCGTGGGGACCGAAACGAAGCCGCCGTAGCAACAAGACCGCGGCGACCGTGCCCGCTGCCGCGCTGGCGCGCGTCAGGATGGGCGCGGCGAGGTGCGGCGCGACACCGAGCTCGGCGAATGTCGCCAACAGCAGTACCCAACCGAAGTTGGTATACCCCTCGACCCGCTCGAGGGGATCGGCGGCCGGGTTGAACGACAGCGATCCCCATTCCGCGAGGTTGCGAGCGTAGCGAAACGAAATGAACGCGTCGTCGCACAGAAACCACCACGCGCTGGCGTGAACGACGAATGCGACGGCGATCGCGAGGACCAGCGCCCCGAGCCCGGCTCGGGCGAGCGCAGAGGCGGGCCCCGGCGTTCGTGGCGACGACGTGTCTTTGGGGGTCGAACCTTCGATGGTCGAATGGTACCGACAACCTCCCCGAAAAGCGGGCCTTGCGGCGGCTCGGAGGGTGTCTGGGCGGCGCCCGGCGGGCACGGCTGCCCGTCCGCGACACACCGACCCGTGACGGCCTCGCCGGCGCGCGCCGAAGGACCGCCGCGGAACGTGGTAAAAACGGGGCGCCGCGTGTGAAGCTGCTCATCCAGATCCCTTGCCTGAACGAGCGGGCACAGCTTTCGGCCACGTTCGCCGATCTGCCGCGGGAAGTGCCGGGCATCGACACCATCGAGGTGCTGGTCGTGGACGACGGGAGCACGGATGGGACGGCGGACCTCGCGCGCGAGCTGGGCGTGCACCACCTGGTGCGCTTTCCGAAGAACCGCGGGCTGGCGGCAGCGCACATGGCGGGGATCGATGCCTGTCTCCGGCTCGGCGCGGACATCATCGTCAACACCGACGCGGACAACCAATACAAGGGTCGGGACATCGCGCGGTTGGTGGCGCCGATCCTGGCCGGGCGCGCCGACCTGGTCATCGGCGACCGGCAGACCGACACGATCAAGCACTTCTCGCCGATCAAGCGCTTGCTGCAACGATGGGGGTCTCGGGTGGTGCGGCGCGCATCGGGGACGCTGGTCGCGGACTCGACCAGCGGCTTTCGGGCGATGAATCGACGCGCCGCCTATGCCCTGTTCGTCCACAATCGCTTCACGTACACGCTGGAAACGATCATCCAGGCCGGGCAAGCCGGCCTGGTGCTCGAGAACGTCAAGATCGAGACCAACGACAAGACGCGCAGCTCCCGGCTGTTCCGCTCGATCCCCGAGTATCTGCGGCGGAACGGGTCGGTGATCGTCCGTGCCTACAACATGTACTGGCCGGTCCAGACCTTCGGATTCGTGGCCCTGCTGCTCCTGGGCGTGGGCCTGTTTCTGGGCGGCCGTTTCCTCTTCTATTACGTGCAGAACCCCGACTACAGCGGCCACATCCAGTCGCTCATGGTCGGCGTCGGGGCGGTCGTCCTCGCCTTCTTGGTGGGAATGATGGCGCTGCTGGGGGACCTCATGGCCACCAACCGCCGGCTCACCGAGGAGGTGCTGGCCCGGGTTCGTCGCCTGGACGCCGCCCTGACGGGCAGCGAAGAGGGCGGCGTCGAGGGTGTCGAGACCACCGGAGCCGCACCGTGGCGCGCCCCTTCGCACGCCTCGGCGCCCACCGACTTGCGCGCGTCGCCGTCGCCCGGCATGCAAGCGAGCCCCACCCGCGAGACGGTGCGGGCCGG
>CAZYSW010000249.1:0-8491 GCA_964650105.1 uncultured Nannocystaceae bacterium | reverse complement strand
GGCGACCCGGCCGCCAGCTCGAGCCGAGCCGCGGCTCGTCGATCCAGCGGTCGTCTTGGGCGGACCCCCACTGGATCGGGTAGACCCAGCGCGCGAGCGGGCCCTTGATGTGGATGATGGCGGTGTCGGGACGGTCTTCGTCGATGCCGAAGGCGGGACGGTCGTCGCCCCAGACGACGTCGGGGCGCGGACACGGAACGGTGGGGCGCGAAGTCGGGAGCGCGACGAGCCTGCCGACCTGCGCGAGCCGGAAGGTGCGCGGAGCCTGGCGCTCCCGGACCCATCCTTTGAAGTAGAAGGCGCCGTCGACGACGGTGATGCCCCACGGCTCGACCGTGTAGCGGCGTAGCTCGTTTTCCCAGGGCTTGACGTAGTGCATGCGCACGGCGTGTCGCCGCACGGCGTGATGCAGGATCGCGAGGTGCTTGGTCTCGATGCGCGTGGCCGCCGTTGCGCGGGCGGAGACGGCCCCGGTGGCGGGAACGCGGACGTTCCGTTTGCGCTGGCGCAAGCGTTGGTCGAGTTGCTCGGCCAACTGACGGAGCCGTTGCCTGAGCTCGGCGTCGGCCAGCGTGGTGAGCATGGCCTCGGCGAGCAAGACCGCGCGGAGGTCGTTGGGGTCGGGATCTTCGAGGGGGAGGCCGAAGTGGGGGTCGAGCAAGCGCCAACGTCCGCGCGATCGCTCGAAGCGGATGGGCGCGCCGTACTCCTTTCTGAGGGTGTCGAGCGCCCGCTGGACGGTGGGCAGCGAGGTCTTGCCGATCTTGTTGACGAGTTGTTCTTTGGTGAGGCCGTCGGGGTGGCGGCGCAGGTGTTCGACGACGGCTGGCATGACGGCCAGGCGCGCCTGGCCGCGGCGGCGGTTCGTTCGACCCACGAGCCGAGTCTAAGGGATCGGAATCGTCATCAGGAACGGGAATTCGTGGTTGGAACGAGTGCGTGTGGAGTAGGCTCGATCTCGCGCGCGTCGGATGTGAGCAATCGACGTAAGCGTTTTTCGTACGCGATGGGGGATATCGCGAGAACGCTGTGCAATCGATGATCTACGGGTGGTGGCGCGGTGCGCGACGGGCCCGAACCTCGAGGTGGGGGTTCCGAGCAGCAGCAATCCACCGACTCGCGTCCCTGCACCAAGCTCCGAGCCGCTCATCTCGATCACGATACGACTGGCCCGCCGCGAAGAAACGCCTCGATGCCAACCCCATCGCAGGCGGAGGCTTTCGCGTTCGAAACATCGTCTCGCGATTCGCGAAACCCCCTCGGTACGGCGTGGTCACGACGAGGCGACTCGTCAACCACGCGCAGTTTCCTGCCCTCGAGATCCGAGGGGAAGTCGGTCAGCGGAGATCGCCCTGCATACGCATTCGAACACAACGGACAGCGGTACCTTCGAAATGGGCCAGACGAACTACTGGTGCGAGGACCTCGACGTCGTCAAGCGAGGCCTGGAGCCGCCGGGGCACTCCTCACCGTTGCCGCACGGCAGGATGCAGATCGAGTCGTAAACGTCGCAGATCGGGGTATGAGGTGAAGCGGTCTCATGGGTCGATCACGGGCTTGCTGGCGAGGTCGAGCCAGGCGTCATGCTCGGGAGCTTCGGGGCAGCGCGCTGGAGTGCATCATGGGGGGGTGGCGATGGACTGGGTGGGGTTGCGGAGGCTGTCGGCGATCATGCAGGCGTCGGGGATGTCGAGGGTGCAGCCGCGATCGAACCAGGGGAGCGAGGCGGCGGGATCGGGTGTCAGGCCGTTCACGCCCTGGTGGTGCCAGGCGCCGAGGGTGGTGCAGGCTTCGCCGTGGCCGAGGTTGCAGGCGGCTTCGACGTAGGCGACCTTGTCGCGATCGGGGATGTCGGTGAAGGCCTGCGAGAAGCAGGCGACGCCGTACTTGCAGGCCATCTGGAGGCGGTCGACGTAGGAGGGCTCGAAGACGTAGCGGCCGCAGCCCCACACGGCCCAGGCGGCGAGCGGGGTGACGACGAGGAAGGCCTTGGCGGCGAAGGCCATGTCGTCGGTGGCCTGGCGTAGGGCTTGCTTCAGGGCGGTGAAGGTGGCGCGGGGGCGAACGGAGGTCGCGGGGGAGGTCGATCCCGAGGACGTTGGGGGAGCGACAGTAGGCGCAGCCGACCACGAGGTCGCCCGGGGCGATGGGGAGCGGGCCGCCGCACCCGCGGCAGCGGGGCGGGTCGGCGGCCGAGGTGGAGCCGCGGGTGCCGAAGCGCAAGACGACGGCTTGCACCACCTGGCGACGTGAAAGCCACAGCGGTCCGAACAGGAGGGCGACGAGGCCGACGAGCAGGGGGAGAAGAGGAGCGCGCCACAGGAGCTGGTGGTCGAGCTCGCTGCGGAGGAGCGCGAGGGAGAACATGGCGATCGACGCGAGCCAGATGGTGAGCGTCGCGGCGGACATGAGCGCGAAGAGGACGAAGACGCCGTGCGCCGAAGGTTGGGCGAGGACGCGTCGGAGAAGGCGGGCGCTCTTGGCATCGAGCGCCTGGGCGGTCGCGAGCTCGCGCAGACGCTGTTGGAGGGCCGGGGGCATCTCGCAGGGCGTGCCGCAGACGTGGCAGGGGGCCTGGGTGGTGCGGCTGGGGATCTGCGGTGCACCGCAGGAGGTGCACGAGACGATGTCGATGGTGACGGCGGACTCGGGGGGCTCGTCGGGCGGAGGGTCCGTACGACGGGTGGCGCGTGGTTTCTCGGAGGTGCGGGAGGTGCCCGGGGGGCGGGGCGCGGGCTCGCGCGGATGGGGCGGTCGATCGACGGCGGCGCGCAGGATGTCGAGCACGGTGTAGAAGTCGTCGCGGTGCAGCTCGCACTGGGCGACGGTGATCGTTCGGCCGTCGGTCGTGACGAGCTCGAGGACGTCGTACTCGAGGTGGCGCTTTTCGAGGGTGCGGACCCCGGAGGCGTCGAAGTCGACGAGGCGGAGCTCGAGGTGGGTGCCGCTGGCCGGTCCGCCGAGGATGCGGATCGCGCCGTCCGAAAGGAGGAGATCGGAGGGGCGGCCGTCCCAGGCGGCGCGCACGAACTCGCGGCTTTCCCAGGCGAACAGGCCGCCGATGGTGCCGAGCACCAGGGCCCAGCCCCAGTGCCCCGATACGAGCAGCGGAACGACGAGGAGGACGAAGGAGGCGGCGGGGATGGTGAACACGCCGGCCGCCACGAAGGCCATGAGCGCTCCGTGGCCGGTGACGATGGGCAGACGTAGGCCGGCGGCGCGATCGGTCTTCTTCATGGGGCGGGGGCGGAGCCGTCGTCGGGGGGCAGGCCGAGCGTGGCTTCGCACGTGCGGCACAGGTCGACGATTTCTTCGACGGTCCAGTCGTCACCGAGCCGGGACACGAGCCAGGGCGCGGCCTCTTCGGGGGTGGCGAAGACCTTGGTGGGCGTCTTGGCGCGGGCGAGCAGGAAGATCGTGTTCAAGAAGGCGCGGGTGGCCGTGCCCTTGAAGCCCTCGAGGGTGATGATGTGCGCGGTGCCCAGGCCGTAGATGTCATCGCGCTTGCTGACCTCGGCCGCTTCGCGGCGCACCTCCTCGGAGAAGAGGGGCGTTCCGGAGACGATGAGGTTGATCCACGCGGCGCCTTGGGGCCAGCGGGCGGCGTAGGGCCAGGTCTTGTCGCGGATGGCCCGGAACCATTCCAGCCTGGGGGCGTCGCGCCACAGCGCCAGGGCGACGTTGCGACGGATGGCGAGGCCGAACAACGGCTCGTCGTGCAGCACCTCGATCGCGCTCACGGAGGCAAACGTAACACGAGCGCGAGGTTACCGCGCGGGCGAACGGCGAAGTGTGCGAAAGCGTGGCGCGGCGCGGTGCGGTCATTGTTGGAGGCAGTAGAGCCGTCCGTCGAACGAGCACTGTGGGATCTGCTGGGGCGACGCCTGGACCCACCAACTGTCCATGCGCCAGGCGTCTCCCGTGGTCACGCCCAGACCATCCTTGTCGTTCCACCCGCTGCAGTCGGCGCCGGTCGCCTCTCCGGTGGGGTTCGTGCCGGTCCAGACGAGCTTGTCGTTGGGGCCGAGCAGCAGCCCCGTCTCGGTGACGTTGATCGGGTGGAGGTGTGCGTTGCTCCACCACTGCGATTCGTCGTGGGCGATCATGTTGCCGGCGGCGTCGCAGACGGGCCGACGATCTGCAGGCGATCGCGTGCATCGACGGTGGACGTGGAGAGGACGGCTCTCCAGGTTCCCTCGTAGCCCGCGTCGGAGGCATACATCTGACAGAGCGCATCGGCGCCGGGAAGCCCGTCGAGGAGGCGCTGGTGGCCTCGTTGCCGATGGAGGTATCCGCGTCGTCAGCGGTGGTGGTCTCCGAGGCGGAGGCCGTGCTGGTGGAGCCGGCGGTCTCGGTCGCGTCCGTGGACGCGCCGTCGCTCGATCCGTCGTCGCCGTCGCCGTGGACGCGCGGTGGTGCGGCAAAGCATGCACTCGCGAGGATTATCGCGAGCCCCGACAGCCTCGGCTTCGGCCATTGCATCGTGGGGACCATGGTAACCGCACGGGCGCGAGCACGGGGGCGTGCCGAAAGACGCGGTCGCCCCGAGGACCGGGCGGACTAGGGCATGGGGTCTTCGTCGGGCTCGGCGGGCTCGGCGGAGGCCTCGAGCTCGTCGGGGACGTCGGGCTGGCTCGAGGTGGGCGACGGCGTGGTGCCGGATCGGGTGCGGCGGAGGTACGGGGTGGGATCGATGGGTTTTTCGCCGTGGCGGAGCTCGACGTACAGGGTTGTGCCGAGGCCGTCGTCGAGGGTCTTGGGGGCGACGCGGGCGATGGTGTCGCCCGCGCGGATCTCCTGCCCTTCGGTCACCTCGACCTGCCACAACCGGCCGAGGAGCGCGTACTGGCCACCGCCGTGATCGACGACGACGACCTGCTCGAAGCCGGGCAGCTCGGCGACGAGGACGACGCGTCCATCGGCGAGGGCACGAACGCGTTCGCCGCGGACGGCCTTCAGCTCGACGCCGTTGCGGGACATCGGGAGCCGGAGCACGCGGTCTTGGTAGAGGCCGAAGTTGCCGACCACGGGGCCGCGAACGGGTCGCACCAGGTGCTCGGCACGGTCGAGGCCCTCGAGCTCGCGAAGCTCTCGCCAGTTGTCGTAGACCAGCGACAGGAGCTGTCGATTGCGGCGCAGGGCGTTGCCGGAGGCCTTGCGCTGGAGGGCGCGGCGATCTCGTGTGGTGGCATCGAGGGCGTCGTCGAAGTGGCGATCGGCGGCGACCAGGACGTCCTCGGTCATCGCGTGGATCATGGTGACCGCGGCGAGGGCCTGGATCTCGCGGGAGGCGGCGACGAGCTCGGTGGACGCGCGCTGCTCGGCGCGGCGGTGGATCTGGAGCTCGCGCAGGTCGTTGCGGACCACGAAGCTCAGGAGGCGGCCTCGGGTGATGCGGTCGTCGGTGGCACGCTCGGCGGTGGGGTCGACGCGATCTTCGAAGACGAGGCGGCTGATGCCTCCACGGGAGAGCGCATACAAGGCGCGGGCGCGGGCCTCGACGGTGCGCTGGCGATCGCCACGGACGCGGCGGTAGGCGTCGAGGCGGCGCATGCTTTCGCTGGAGGCGTGGTCGAGCACCGCGACGGTGTACTCGAGGCTGGCGCGCTCGCGGTCGAGCTCGGTGAGGGCGCGCGAGAGGTCGCTGGCGCCACGGGTGAGTCGGAGCTCGCGTTGGAGGAGATCGGACAGGCGGGTGGCGAGGCTCGAGCCGGCGAGCGCCGTGAAGGAGAGCCCGACGATGGGCGTGGCTGCGAGCATCATCGCGAGGACGAGCGTGACGCGTCGAGCCATCATGCCTCTACGTAGCGCGCCACGGCGGCGCGGCTGCCCAGAAAGCCGACCAGGGCCCCGAACGCCAGCACCACGGCGATCTCGGCCGGAGTGAAGAACGCGAGCGCTCCCGCGGCGAACAGAAGGGAGAGGCCCTGCTCGAGGTGGGGGGCGAGGGCGTCGAAGCCGAGATAGAGGAGGGTCAGGGCCACCGCGGCCCCGGCCACGCCCTGGACGATGCCCTCGACGATGAAGGGGCCGCGCACGAAGCGAGCGGTTCCGCCGACGAGGCGCAGGATCTGGATCTCCGTGCGGCGGGCGTACACGCCCAGGCGGATGGTGCTCCAGATGATGGCGATGCAGGCGAAGCCCACCATGGCCGCGGCTCCGAAGGCGAGGTCGCCGAGGGTGTGGAGCATGGCGTCGGCGCGCTCGACCCAGTCGCCCGCGACGGCGACTTCGTCGACGATGTCGAAGGCTTCGATGCGCTCGGCCAGCATGCGGGCGAAGGTCCGGGGGGCTTCAGGGGCGAGGTGGATCTCGACGGTGGTGGGGAGGATGTCGGGCTCGATGCCGACGAGGAGCGCAGGGTCGCCCCCCAGGCCGTCGCGGAGCCGTTGCATGGCCTGATCGGGGGAGACGACGACGGCGTCGTGGACCTCGGGGAGCGCGTCGAGGCGGGCTTCGAGGTCGGCCACGTCGGCGGGGCTGGTGCCGTCGACGACGTAGACGGTCATCGGGACGTCGATGCCCCAGGCTCGGGTGACCCCCTGGGCGTTCTTCCACGAGAGCATCACCGCGAGCAGGAGGACCATGCACACGGCGGTGGTGGCGATGGCGAGGAGCTGGACGAGCGGGGCCTGGGCCATGCCGCGGAGGCCTCGGCCGACCACGTATGCGAGGGCGTGGAACGGACGCATGGGGCCTCTTACGCGACTGCCCCCACGGCCGCGGGGAGGAGGTCGGGCTTTGGTTGGATGGAGGGGGTGGGGACGCGTGCGCCGAGGGTGTCGCAGACCAGGCGGCCTGCATCGAGGCGCAGCTCCTGGGTGACCTCGACGTGATCGCGGACGGCGGGGTCGTGGGTGGCGAGGACGACCGTAGTGCCGCGCCGGCGGATCGCGGACAGGAGGTCGAGGATCTCGCGGGTCAGGCGGGGGTCGAGGTTTCCGGTGGGCTCGTCGGCGAGCAAGAGGGCCGGCTCGCCGGCGAGGGCCCGGGCCACGGCGACGCGTTGCTGCTCGCCGCCCGACATGCATCGCATGGGTCGGCGGGTGCCGGGGTCGATCTCGACCTGCTCGAGGACGCGGCGGGATCGTTCGCGGACGACACGACGCGGCAGGCCGAGCACGCGCAGCGCCATGGCGACGTTTTCGAGCGGCGGGGCGTCGAGCAGGAGCTTGAAGTCCTGGAAGACGGCGCCGACGTTGCGCCGCAGGTAGGGGATGCTGGCGCGCCGCAGGCGATGGATGTCTCGCTCGGCGACGCGGATCGTGCCCGCGTCGGGTCGCTCCATGGCGAGGACCAGCTTGAGGAGCGTGCTCTTGCCGGCCCCCGAGGGGCCCATGAGGACGGTGAACGCACCTCGGGGGATCGCGAAGGTGACGTCCGTGAGCGCCGCCATCCGGCTACGGCCCCGCCCGTACGTCATGGTGACGTCGCAGAACTCGAGGATCGCCATCGGCCCTCGTCGTGCTAAGCACGAACCGGCACGACGGCCAAGAAACCCGCTCGGCCGATCGACGAGGGGCCACCGCGATTTGCGCCTCGTGGGCGGGCCTGGCCGGCCAGGGGCGAATGCGCGCGCTAGCGCGGCGCGCGATGATGGCTTCGAGTTCGCGAATTCGCGCCTCGAGGGCGACCCCTGCAATGGGTCCGGGACCACAGCGAGCGGTGGATTCCAAGGCTGAGGCGGCGCCAAGGTCGGGCAAGCCGACGAGGAGGATCGGCAAGAGTGGTTTCTGATCCCACTGGTAGTTCGAGAGTGCTGGAGCACCTCGTCCCTCATGAGCTGCGTCTCATCGAGGAGGAAGACAGGGTGGACGCGGTCTCCAGCCAGGCGAGCAGGCGTACCGATGCGTCGTGCGCCGAAGACGTGCGTCCCAAGTGGTCCAAGCACGGGCCAGCGCCTCGCCGATGGGGCTCGGTCATCCCGGCGCCTCACCAGTTCTACGCGCTCCAGCGGGCCACGTCGACCGTTCGAGCGCAGCGATCGGGGCATGCGCTCCATGGCGTCGAGGATGCGGCCGCCGGCGCGACGTAGCAGAGCTGGTCGAGCGATGGCGCGACGCTGCAGGCGACTTCGGTGCAAGAGGACGACCGCGTCGCGCTGAGCGAGCCAGACCTGGGCGGTCTCCGCACCCACACGACATCCACCGCGATGCCGGGCTCATCGTGGTCGAGGCTGTAGCACCAGTCGCCTGGGTGTAGCTCATCGGCCATCAACGTTTCGCTGTTGTGCTCAATTAGTTAGAAGGGGGAGGCCGGGGTCGCACATGAGATCGGCAAGGGCATATTGCGCACCGTCCCTCTCGTTGGCGACGAACCACTTGAACGACTCGCCAGCGGGGTTTGGGGCTGCGCTCGTTCGCGGGTAATGCACCGGCAATGTGTCAGCATGGCCGGTGCAAGCCACCTTGAATGCTTGAATGAACGGAACATTTTCGGTAACCGTTTACGGGTACCAGCTACGTGGGCAGGAGCGATGGTCTCGGAAGAT
>CAZYSW010000248.1:0-8496 GCA_964650105.1 uncultured Nannocystaceae bacterium | reverse complement strand
CCCCCGCAACGCCACATAGATCATGCCCGGCTCGCCAGGGTCACAGCGCAGCTTAAACCCCTCAAATTCTTTGTACTTCTCGGAAATCACCCCGGCCACACTCTGGCCGACGCGTTGAAGTTGCTCGCTCATCACAGGCTCACGTTTTATGCGCTTAAGGGGGGCTGACAAGCCGGACAAAAGTAGGTGGAGCGACCTGCGACTTTCACCCGCTCAATCGCCTCCTCACACCTCGGGCACGCCTCCCCTTTGCGCCCGTAGACCTCAAAAATGTTCTCGCCGCCGGCCTCATTCATATACGCGATCTCATCGGCCATGGAGCGCTCGATGACCTCGTCGAAGTAGCGCGGCATCTCCTCGACCAGCGCCTCCCACTGCGCCTGGCTGAGCTCCCCGCAGCGCACCTCGGGAGGCAGCTGAAGACGCCAGAAAAGCTCGCTGATCGCGATGTTGCCCACGCCGGCAACCACCCCCTGGTCGAGCAGGGCGCTCTTAAGCTGGCGTCTCGCGGAGGCGGCCTCTCGGAGCTCATTCACACGGATGTCGTGCGGCTCTTTGCCCATGCGCAAAAGCGCGTCGTAGCGCTCAAGTTCGCCCGGCGCGAGCACCTCCACATGCCCCAGGCGCCGCGAATCTTTGAAGGTGAGCCAGCCCGCCTTATCGACCCGCCAGGCCAGGCGCGCAAAGCGCGGCTCTGGCGTCGACTCGCAGCTGATCTTGCCGGTCATGCGAAAATGAAACATCACCGCCGAGCTCTACCTCGGCTTCCCCGCCAACTCAACCCTCACCCCCAGGCCCCACTTCCGCCCCCATCGTATTTCGCGTAAGATACTTTGATTCGTGTTCGGCTTAGCGAGCCGCCCCTGAAATCTCTTGCGATTTCGATCGTTTAGAGAGGGCTGTAGAGCGAGGCCACCGCCTGTGATCTCCTCGGGTTGTCTAGACACCAGGAGGCAGGCGATGACCCCAGGCCGAGCATCAGCGATTCGGCGCTCGTTCGACAAGACCTTTCCGAGAGCCGGCCTCGGTGACCGGTTTCGAACGCACGGCGCCATGAAGCGCACCCTTCGACGCGTCGATCCCCGCGCGCTGGTGCTCTCGCTCGCGCTCGGCGGCCTCAACGGCGTGAGCCGCACGCTCGAGTCGATGCGTCGCCTCTACGAGCGCCTCGCCGGCCACACGCTCGCTCGCTCGTCGTTTCACGACCGACTCAACGAGGGCCTCGCGAAGGTGCTCCGCGAGCTCGTCCTGGAAGCGATCGATTCGATGCCCGCGACCAACGCCGCGACGTGCACGCGTATCGCGGGGCTTCGCTCGATCCTCATCGCCGACTCGACGACGATCCGGCTCCACCCCGCGCTCGCCGAGGCATTCCCAGGCACGTGGTCCAATCACAGCCCCGCCTCGGTCAAGGTCACCGTGGTGCAGGACCTTGTCGGGCGTGTCCCGCGGCGACTCTCGCTCGGTCCGGGCAGCCGGCACGATCTCCATCAGCTCGATGTCGACGCCTTCTACCGAGGCCGCCTCCTCATCGCCGACCGAGCCTTCACGGCATGCTGGAAGCTCCTCGAGATCGAAGCCCATGGAGGCTTCTACGTCGGGCGAATCCGCAAGAACATGAGCCCGGTGATCGAGGCCGTTCATCGCGGTCTCGGCCGAGAGGCGATCGGCAAGCGCCTGGGCGAAGTGAGCGACGAGATCGACGGGGACGAGCTGGACGTCGACGTACGGTTCGGCTTCCAGGACCGGACCACGGGCAAGATCGTCGTCCGAGCTCACCGCTGCCGGCTGGTCGGCGTGCGCGAGGGCCACGGGTTTCGCGTGTGGATCACGAACCTCACCCGAGAACAGGCGACGGCGTGCGAGGTCGCCGCGCTCTACGCAGCGCGCTGGGAGGTCGAGATCTTCTTCCGCGAGCTGAAGACCATCTGGCGTGCCGACCAGATCCCCACCTCGGGCGAGCCGGCAACTCTCTGTCTCCTCTATGCGTCGATGCTCGCCGTCCTCTTCTCGCGCGAGCTCCGGCATCGCCTCTTCGAGCGTGAAGCGCGGGAGCGCGTGCCGCTCGAGCGCTGGGCCCGCCTCGTGCGCTCTCTGCTCGTCGAGCTCGCCACTCTCATCACGTCGCGCACAGCGCGCTCACTGCGAGAGCTCGAGCGCAGGCTCGACTGGCTGCATCGCGAATCCTTCGACCCGAACCGCCGAAGACGCTCGGCCCATTTGCATCTCGCGGACGCCGTGAGGGACCATTCCTAAGCCGATCACGAATCAAGATACGTTATGTAACCTTTCCGCCTACACGAAATCTCGTGTCGGGACTGCGAGAATTAATGATTCCTAGCCACTGCGGGTGGTCTGGAGGAGGCGATCGGGGCGCTCGGCGAGGAGGATGAAGTGCACCCGCGGAGGGGGCTCTTCGAGCGTCTTCAAGAAGGCGTTGGCGGCCTCGGGGTGCGCTTCGGGGAAGGAGACGTCGGCTTCGGGGAAGACGAGGAAGGTCGCCTCCGCCTCGAAGGGTGCGAATTGCGCGACGGGGAGGACCTGCTCGCGGATCACCTCGACCGGGAGGTTCCGCGCGCCTTCGTCTCTGGGACGGAAGACGCGGACGTCCGGGTGATTGCCTCGGCGGATCCGCTCGAGGAGGCCCTCGTCGCCTCTCGCGACGGCGTGGCTCGCGAGGGCCATCGCCGTCAGCTCCTTGCCGACGCCGCTTTACCCGGACTTCACCCCCGACTCAACCCTCACCCCGAGACCCTACTTCCGCCCGCATCGTATTTCGCGTAAGATACGTTATGTAACCTTTCCGCCTACACGAAATCTCGTGTCGGGACTGCGAGAATTAATGATTCCTAGCCACAGCGGTTGCGACGACTTTCACTGTCATCGTGCCTCGCTTCCACGGAGACGTAGTGAGTCTCGCTCCCCATCCCCTGGAGCCGCGCATAATCTCAGGGGATAATGCCCCCTTCAATCCCAGCCGAGCGTGAGAGAGGCCACGCTCTCTCGCTCGTCGTCGACAACGGCGTCGTAGCGGAGGACGACTAACCCCGGTTCAAGCTCGATCTCGCCCGATCCTTCCGACGTCAGGGCTACGCAATCGAGCTCCTCGCAAGCGCCGGTACACGTGCTGAGCCCCTCGAATCCAGAGGCTGCGTACGACACGCTGACGGCTGAGTCGAGCACGAACGCCGCGAAGCTCTCTTCGAGGGGCCCGGCCCTGAGATGTATCTCACGCACCTCTCGGCCCACGACCACGAGTTCGCCACATCCGTCGCGCGCGGCGGCATCCGTACGCTCGACCTCGACGACGAGATTACTCCCTTCCTGAACGTTTGCTCGAACGACGTGAACGCCTGCCCGCCTCTCGGCGAAGACGAGGGCATCGCCCTCCGCCTCAGCCTTTATCGTCGTAGCCCATGGCGCAAAGAAGAGGGGCTCGTCACAGGCCGAGAGTAGCGAGACCGTCGGCACCGATCGCCCCGATCCCGCGATCCGTGCTAGGTAAACGCCGTCGCTCGGAAGCTCGACCGATATGGCGCGCGTGTACTGCGCGCCGATCTCCGACTCGTCGCCCACCATTCCCTCGGCTTCACAGGTCGGATGGAGCTCCCACCGAAATGCCCGTTCGTCGAAGCTCGAAGGCCGAAACAAGCACTCGACCGGGGCGACCTCTCCCCGGTAGATGTACATCTTCGAGTCGACGCGCTCGGCAACCACGGCGGAGAGATCTTGGCCTAGGGCGGCTTGGAACGCTTGCCTCACCTCATCAGGCGACGACTCGGGTGTCGTCGCCAAGAGCCACGCCTCTATCACGCCAAAGCCGCGCGTTCGAAGCAAGTACGCGATCAGGTCCGCGGCAAGCGCGGGGTCAACCTCGCTCCAGGAGCGTGCGCCGACCGACGCGTCGAGTTCGGCATAGCTGATGATACCGTAGTCTGTGCGAGTGATATCGAGATTGATAAAGAAGGCGTGAGCAACCCCCACTACCGGGAAGAAGTGACCGCGACCTTCGACTTTTTGCAGCAGCATCGCCAGCGGGAAGAGATGAGGGTCGTACCACTCTGACGACCAGAGCTCCGTTCCATCTGGAGTCACGCAACCAGGAGGACCTTCCACACATACGCCTCCTGGCTCAAGCCCATAATGGTATTGAAGCCCCGGCGCGTCGGGGAAGAGCCCCATGACCTCGGCGAAGCCACGATAGGCTTCGTCCAGGAATGCTACGTTCCCCGGGCAGGGGGCGTGGCCTTTTGCATAGACGAGGGTGACGAACTCTCCATCCTCACGCTGGTGACTCTCGCTACATGCAGTGAGGAAGAACGCAACGACGACGAAGAGAACTTCTAGGCATCGAGTGAACAACGGGAGATGGCCTTGACTCTTCATCCATGCCTCCTTTCTTCACTCTCGTCCCGTCCACTCACCCTAGAAAGTCTATTCGTCGCAGTTTACAGCTTCGAATCGACCGTTGATGAGGACTTCAGAGGTCTTCCCCGATCCGTAGACGAAGATCTTGCCTCGAATCATTTGCTCCGTGATCTCTTGTATTTCGAGCGATCCATGATCAATTCTCCACGCCTTCTGCGATACGAGAACCCCATCTTCGTCGTATTCTACGAGTCCAACCGATACGGAAGACTCTGTATCTTCGATATCGATGGTGCCCACTACAGCGTGCTCATATGGGATATGAATAGTGGCGCCAACCTGCTCCGTATCAGTAGAGTTGGACACCTCGCACCCATTCACCTCCCTCAGCTCGAGCATCAGGAATTGGTCTCCCGAAAGCGTTTGCATCTTCGATCGGCCATGGTTCGGAGAGAACACCCTTCCCCCGTCGATCCGTATGATCACCGGATCATCACTCGGCGTATCCTTCAGCCCACTCGATGTTCCGTCGCACGACGAGAGAAACACGATGATGATGAGCCTCGTAAGCGTCGTTCTCATATCTCCCCCTGGCTGGCAGGAACATGCACCGAAGCGGCCACATCAGTGTAGTTTCCGTATTCGTCCCTCACGCGATACGTGAGGGTATACGTTCGTGACTCGCCGCCACTTCGCTCTGCGCGAAGCCAGATGCGACCGTCCTCGGAGACCTCGACGTCTGGGTCGTGGTTTCCGTCGCCGATTCCTGATGGCTCAGGCTCGATCACTACGGAAACCAAGTCGATCTCGAACGTGTTCGAGCACTCGTCCGAGATCTCGAACTCCGGCGTTACTTCCACCATCTTATGGTTGGGTGGCCACAGAATTGAGGGCGTGAACGACAACTCCACTTCGGGCGGAGTGGTATCGACAACCTCAACGACCGTGTCATCCGTCGCGATTCCACCGAACGCTGAGGCCATGACCACGAAGTATCTTTGTGTACCTACGGGTTGAATCAAGCTGGCTATCGGGCCGAGCGGCTCATCATTCGGAATGATCCCACCTCCGCTGAAGACCGCCTCTCGCCACCAAGCAAAACCAATGACGCCACGGCTCGACGAGCTGCCCTCGAGAGAGACATTGCCACCTTCGTGGGTATCACATTCGATGATTTGAGGCGTACCGGCGAATACCTCAAGCGGTGCCTCCTTGATCGCCCCTGCGAGCGTGCCTGTCACGGCAACGATGTCTTCTTCGAAGTCGATCGGCATCACGAAGGTTCGACTGTCCCAATTTACTTGGAAACGAATTGCACTCTCGTTCGTTCCCCTCCAAATAATTTTGGTCTCTCCATCACGAATAGTCGTTGCGGAGATCCAAAGCCCATAGGGATCGATGACCGCGTTGCCGAGCGAATCAATCGTGACCCCATCCGCCTCCGTCCTTGCCACCAGCCTCATGTCGTTGAGGTCGACACTCCCGAGGTTGATGGGACCGAGGCTGAGAGAAATGTGGATGTCCGTAGCATCCAGCCACGCTTCGAGCGCGATCTTGCACTCGCTCTCACGACATCGTGATCCATAGAGAGTAACGCTACCCGAAACCTCCGTGGTGTCCTCATCAGAGACACAGATACCGAACGGCGCACTACAATCCTCGACGTGGACATTCACCGGCGAATCTTCGATCACGATCTCCGACGGATTGGCTGCCCACCGGCTAAGGGTACCGCGTGCGTGAGATCCTGTGCTCAAGATGCCAACCGTCGCCACCATCATCTCTGGATCGAAGTCGTCGGGGAAGGACATCGGGGGATGGCAGAGCGACGACGGCCCGAGTCCGCCTGTACTGTCGCACCCGGGGAGATCGGTACACTGACATCGATCGAAGTGAATCCCCCGATCATCGCCTTCGGTGACGATGACCTCGTCGGCTGGGCAGCTCGATGAAGTGCACTCGATCTCCTCGCACATCACCGCGCAAGCGGGATCGGGAAAGCTTGCGATCCTGCCTGGACCAGCGGGACTCATCGGCTTGCAATTGCTGAGCTCATATTGCTTGGGTAGTCCAAGAGGAGGATCGCATGCGAGTGGCTGAACGAAAGCCATGACCGCGTCTGAATGAACCCTCGCGGTGGTCGTGCAGAATTCCTCGACCAATCCGAGATACGCGTCCGGGTCGTTTTCTGCCATCTCGCGAAGCTCCGCAGCGCGATCAGGAGATGCAAGATGGACATTGAGATCTTCAGGCAAGCATACCGCGATGTCTCGATGTACACCCTCCGCCAAACTTTCGTCTCGTGCGATCGCCGCCTCACCGAACGTCCAGTGGCACCGGCAGTTGACGAGGCCATCCTCGACGTTCACCGGGTCGGCCGGCTCCTCGATAACGGATCCTGCGGGCCCCCCGCAGCCGCCGCATCCACCACTGCCCATGAGGAGCACAGGATATAGCAGCGCCATAGCGGCGTAGGACACAAGTTGATGCTTCCCGGGCATCCGAGCCACGAACCTACTCTGAGACTCCACGAGCTCCCCCTTTCAGACCGTTCCAAACGTTGGGACCCTATAACATACGGGGATCGCGAACTTCAAGGGGTCCAGAGTAGCTTCCAAGGGGTACTCGCGGCGCGCTGCTATGTAACGCCACGGGCCTCGAGAGCGTGCTTCAACGACGGCGCATATGACGGGCAAGCGCTACATCTACCCAATCACCCGCACCCCGATCTCGGTGCCCCGCGCTGGCGCCGGTCCCCGCTCCTTCGGGCACGCGAGCGCGATCGCCCAAAAGCGATCGGCGTGCCCTCCCCGGCCACTGCGCTCGGCGTCGAAGCTCACCTTCCCCGAAGGGAGGACGCGCCGCTTGATGCTGTGGATCTGGCTCACGAGCTCGCGGTCACGGGGGAGCGCGATGTCGCGCCGCTGGAGCAGGATCTTCATGTCGGTGGCCCAGCGCTCCTTCGATTCGTTCGTGAAATTCTCCGGAACCACCTGCGGATAGTCGCGCGCGAGGTTCTCGGCGAGGTTCATGCCGATGCCGCTCCGGTCGATGGAGAGGCGAGCGACGGGGACCTGGTCGAGCAGACGCCGCAGATCCGTCTCCTGCTCCGAGAACGGGACCTGCTCGTAGCGCCGGAGGAGGCGACACACGTGGCGCCCTCTTTACCCGGACTTCACCCCCGACTCAACCCTCACCCCGAGACCCTACTTCCGCCCGCATCGTATTTCGCGTAAGATACGTTGATTGGTGATCGGCTTAGGCATGGTCCCGCACGACGTCTGCGAGGCGCAAGTGGGCGGGGCGTCTTCGCCGGTTCGGGTCGAACGACTCGCGACGGAGCCAGTCGAGCCTACGGTGGAGCTCGCGCTTCGATCTCCCCGCGCGTGACGTGATGAGGGCGGCGAGCTCGACGAGCAGACAGCGCACGAGCCGCGCCCAGCGCTCGAGCGGAACGCGCTCGCGCGCGTCACGCTCGAAGAGGGCATGCCGGAGCTCCCGGGAGAAGAGGACGGTGAGCATCGAGGCGTAGAGGAGGCACCGGGTCGCGGCCTCACCCGAGGTGGGGATCTGGTCGGCTCGCCAGATCGTCTTCAGCTCGCGGAAGAAGATCTCGATCTCCCAGCGCGCGGCGTACAGCGCCGAGACCTCGGAGGCCGTCGCCTGCTCGCGCGTCAGGTTCGTGATCCACATCCGAAACGCGCCGCCCTCGCGCACGCCGATGAGGCGGCATCGATGAAAGCGCTTCACGATCTTGCCGGAGCTCCGGTCCTGGAACTCGATCCGCACGTCGACGTCGAGCTCGTCCTGGAAGCGATCGATTCGATGCCCGCGACCAACGCCGCGACGTGCACGCGTATCGCGGGGCTTCGCTCGATCTGACCTGCCCCCGAAATATCGGACCACGTAAAAATCTGACATCCTTCTCTCACGGCCTCGTTTGGAGAGCACATGAGAAAGAGTCGATTTAGTGAAGAGCAGATGGTTCGCATCGTCCGCGAGGCGGAAGGGACGTCCGTTTCGGAGGTCGCGAAGAAGCACGGCCTCAGCCGGGAGACGCTTTATACGTGGCCCAGGCGCTTCGCTGGCGCCGAGCCGCGCATCCACTATGGCGATCTCTTCTGGGTC
>CAZYSW010000247.1:0-8527 GCA_964650105.1 uncultured Nannocystaceae bacterium | reverse complement strand
ATGATGCCCATCGCCTTCTGGGCGTCGTTCGAGCCGTGGGAAAACGCCATGCTGCACGCCGAGACGAGCTGCAGGCGGCGAGACCCTCGATGGACCACCGGGGCACGAAGGTTCCGGACGATCCACAGCAGGGCCACCATGAAGAAGAACGCGAACACGAAGCCGAGCAGCGGCGAGGCGACCAGCGGCACCATCACCTTCTGGACGAGGGCGTCCCAGTTGAACGCGTGCACCCCGGCGTGCCCGACCACGGCGCCCGTCAGGCCGCCGATGAGCGCGTGGGACGAGCTGGAGGGCAGGCCGCGCCACCAGGTGATCAGGTTCCAGGCGATGCCGCCGATCAGGGCGGCGAGCACGACCCCCTGTGTGACGTCGGCCGCATCGGCGAACCCCGAGGCGATCGTCTTCGCCACCGCCGTGCCCGTGACGGCACCGAGGAAGTTGAAGACGCCCGCCAGTAGCACGGCGGTCCGGATGGGCAGCACGCCGGTGGAGACCACCGTGGCGATCGCGTTCGCGGCGTCGTGAAAACCGTTGATGAAGTCGAAGATGAGGGCGGTGATCACCACCGCGATGAGCAGGCTAACCATGCTTCACGGCCAGCATCGCGAGCAAGTTGCCCACGATTTCACAGCGGTCGACCGCGGCCTCGAGGTCGTCGAGGACCTCGCGTTCGCGCAAGAGCTCGCGTACGTTGATGTCCGGCGTGCGGAAAAGGACGCTCACGGCGTCGCGGTAGACGCGGTCCCCCTCCTTCTCCAGGGCGCGCAGGGCACGGTTGGCGTTGATCAGGTCGCCGTACCGGTGCTGCCGGAGCATGGGCACCGCGTCCGCGAGCGTGCGCGTGGAATCCACGAGGATTTTGAACAGCTCGATCATCGGCTGGGTCGGCCGTTCGACGCCGAGCAGGATGCACGCCCGCGCCGCGTAGTTCGTCAGGTCGATGACGTCGTCGAGGTGGTCGGAGAGCGACTGGATGTCCTCGCGATCGATGGGTGTGACGAAGGTCTTGGCCAGCGCATCCTCGACGTCGTGGACCACGGCGTCCCCTTGATGCTCGAGCTGTTGAACGCGCTCGGCGATCGCCTCGGCGGCGGCACCTTCGGCGGCGAACCTCGCGAGGGCATCGGCGGCTTCGCGTGCAATCGTGGCCTGGCGCTCGAGCAGGTCGTAGAAGTGATCCTGCTTGGGCAGGAACCACCGCACGAGATCCTGAAGCCCCATCTGCGGAGCATGAAATCGTCGAAGCGGAGCCTTTGGTCAAGGGTTCGCTGCACCGAAATCCTTGCGCGGTTTCTGCGCCGCGTCGGCGCGAACGCGGCCACGTCGCAATGGCGCGGCGTGGATGGGTGAGGGTGGCCCATGACCCGTCGTCGGGCCCCGAGATCGGGGGTGGAGATCTCACGTGTGGGACGAGGCGAGTGCGCGCCGGGAGACCCACGCGGTCACGGGTTCCGGATCACTGCGTCGTGTGCGTCGTCGCCCCCGTCGTCCCGACGCGCGTGCGGTTGTGCGGTCCCGACGTCCTGCCGTCCGTCGTCCGGGCTGCGCGTCGCGGAGGCGAGGGCGGCGAGGCGTTCGAACGCGTCCGCGGTGTCCTTGCGGAACCGGCTCAGGTGGTTCCGCGGCACGCCGGGCTTGGGCACGGACTTCACCTCCTGAGGATCGACGTAGCGTCCCCCCAGCCGCACCGCGAAGTGGAGGTGAGGTCCGGTGGCGAGGCCCGTCTGTCCGACGTAGCCGATCACCGTCCGCTGCGCGACCTTCTGCCCCACGCGTTGACCGTCTTCGAAGCGGCTGAGGTGCATGTACAGCGTCTTCATGCCGCCGGCGTGCGACAAGATCACCATGTTGCCGGCGCCGCCCTTCTTGCCCCGGAACGCGATCACCCCGTCGGCGGCAGCCCAAACCGGCGTGCCCTCGGGCGCGGCATAGTCCGTACCGTTGTGCCCTTTGACCCGGTGGAGCACCGGGTGCATCCGGCGGGGATTGAACCCCGACGAGATCCGCGTGAACTTGAGCGGAGACTTGAGGAGCGTGCGATCGAGGCTCTTGCCATCGCGATCGAACCAGCCGCGCGTGCTGCCGTCGGGCGCCTCCCAATAGGCGCCCTCGAACGACCCGGCGGCCCCTTCGTAGGTGGCCGCCAACACTCGGCCGTAGCTCGAAAGAGTCCCATCGGGCAGCAATCTCTTCTCCACCAGCGCGGTGAAGCGGTCGCCCTTGCGGGTCTCGGTATAGAAGTCGATGCCGGACGCGAATACGTCGGCGATCATCATGACCAGGGCCCCCTGCTCGCCGGCGTCGGTGACCGCCTCCCACAGCGAGGTCTCGATCTCTCCGGAGACGGCCTGGAGGTGGAGGGTGGTCTCCGTCTCGATCGCCCGGGCGGTGACCTCGTCGTCCTCGCCGATCTCCGCGCGGATGCGAAGGACGGGCGACACGGCGTACTCGAAGGCGGAGACGTTCTCGCGATCGTCGTACTCGATGGCCCAGCTCTGCCCTACGGCGATCTTCGCCACGTCCATGTGTTCGCCGAGGGCGGCGGTGATCCGATGGATCGTCGCCGCGTCCAGGCCGTGGCGCGCCAGGATCCGACTGAGGCTTTCGCCCTCGGCCACGATCCCCGTGCGCGTGCCCTCCCGCGGGGGCTCGGGCTCGGGGGACGAGGTCGTCGGTGCCTCGGGGCTCGGTGCCTCGGAGCTCGGCGCGACGACGCCGGGCGCCTCGCTGGCCTCGGTGCGCGGCTGGGGACGGCTCCCGTCGTCGGCGGGAGACTCGGGCGCGTCGACCATCGTCGGCGGCGGGCTCTCGTCACGACCGCACGCGCCGAAGGCGAAGGCGACGAGCAGCGGCGCGAGCAGGCGGGGCGACCGCGGCATCGCGGCCGATGGTAGAGGCTGTCTTGCGTTGCATCAAAGAGATCCGACGACGGGCGGCACGGGGATGAGCATGCGAGGCTCGCCCGCGGCGAGATCTGCACGACACGCCGAAGCCCAAGCTCCCAGGAAGAACATGGCCGACGCCGCGACCGCACCGGCCATGACGCGGCGCCACCGTGTCGCGCGACTCGGCTTCATGATCCGTTCCTACGTGCCGTGCAGCGCCGCTCAAGCGATTCCCGCCCGGCGCGCGGCGCCGCCCGGCGACCGCCGTCGGAGGTGGGCGCGACGAAGTCGTCGCCTCGCGGCACGGGCCCGATGCCTTGCTAGGGTCCACCCGGACGGTACGCAGATGCGAAAGACGATCGAGCTCGGGACGGTGATCTTGTCGATATTCACCCTCGCGGCCTGCGAGGGGCAACGCACGGAGCCGACGCCTGCCGAGCGCGAGCCCGAGCCACAGCGGATCGAGCCGGTGCCGACCGAGCAGGGGGCACCGGGGCAGGCGCCCGCCGAGCAGCGCGCGCCCGAGGAGCGAACCGATCGGCCAGCGCCCGGTGGGCAAGGCGAGCCCGGTGAGCCGGAGCGGGCGCCCGACCAGCCCATGTTCGAGGATCGGGAGAACATCGAGCCGCCGCCCTCCGATGCCCCCGAGGCTCGAAAGGACGGTGAGACCTCGGCCCGAGACCAGGGCAAGGAGAGCTTCCGGATCCCGGGCGCGACCTTCACGGCCGAGGACGCGCGCACGCGAGCCCAGGCGACGCTGCGCGACAAGGACGGCAAGGTGATGGGGACCGCCACCTTCATCGTCGTGCCGTTCGGTGTGGCGATGACCTTCGAGGGCGAGAATCTGCCGGCCGGGACCCATGGATTTCACATCCACGAGACCGGGCGTTGCGACCCCCCGACCTTCGAGAGCGCCGGTGAGCACTTCAACCCGACCGACACCGGGCACGGCTTCGCCGATCCGGAAGACGCCTTCCACCTCGGCGATCTGCCGAACCTGGAGGTTGGGGAAGACGGGACCGCGGCCATGCACTACCTTCTCCCGGGCCTGAACCTCAAGGCCGGACACCCGGCGTCGTTGCTCGACGAGGATGGAAGCGCGCTCGTCCTGCACGCCGATCCCGACGACTACGCCAGCGAGCCTTCGGGCAATGCCGGCGCGAGGATCGGTTGCGGGGTAGTTCAAAAGACCAGCCCCGACGTCGGATGAGCGGGCCGGGTCGGGGAGCGGCAACCCCCACGATCCCCCCGATCGTGGCCGCCGATGGACCGCTCGGGGCGCGTCGCCTCGCGCGCGGGGTGGCGCGCGGCGGATTTTTCTCCTTTCACAACCCGGTCGTGGGTGCGAGCATCCGGGCATGACCGGTCGAGCAAGTCTTCTCTTGGCGACGCTGCTCGGGTTCGCGATCGGTTGCGCCGGCAAGCGCGGTGATTCGAAGGCGCCCGGGCAGGCCTGCCTGGAAAAGTGCGAGCAAAAAGAGTGCGGGTACGTCCCGGACAACCTCGGCGACAACACCGAGTATCTGGAGTGCGTGGACGCCTGCGTGGAGAAGTGCCGCTGAGACGCACGTGACCGATCGAGTCCAGATCACGCGCCCGGACGACTGGCACCTCCACCTGCGGGACGGCGCGGTCCTCCGCGATCTCGCGCACCACTCGGCGCGCACCTTCCGACGCGCCATCGTGATGCCGAACCTGAGGCCGCCGATCCGGACGGTCGACGAGGCACTCGCCTATCGTCGACGGATCCTGGACGCCTTGCCACCGGGCACGTCGTTCGACCCTCGGATGACCCTGTATCTTACGCAGACGGCGCGGCCCCAGGACATCGTGGCGGCGGCTCGAAGCGAGCACGTCCAGGCGGTGAAGCTCTATCCCGCGGGGTCCACCACCAACGCCGAGTCGGGCGTCACCGATCTCGCCGCGCTCGACGACGTGCTGCGGGCCATGGAGGATCACGGTGTTCCGTTGCTCGTCCACGGTGAGAGCACCGATCCGGCGGTCGACGTCTTCGATCGGGAAGCGGTGTTCTTGCGAGACACGCTCGGGCCCCTGATCGAGCGGTACCCGGGGCTGCGCGTCGTGTTGGAGCACGTGACCACCGAGGAGGGCGTGCACTTCGTCCGTGGGGCCAGAGACGGGGTCGCGGCCACCATCACGCCGCAGCACCTCCTGCTCGATCGCAACGCGATCTTCCGCGGTGGCCTGCGGCCGCACATGTACTGCTTGCCCGTGCTCAAGCGCGAGAAGCATCGTCGCGCGCTGGTCGAGGCGGCCACGTCCGGTGACCCGCGGTTCTTCTTGGGCACCGACAGCGCACCGCACCCACGCTCGGCCAAGGAGAGCCGTTGCGGCTGTGCGGGCATCTTCACCGCCCACGCGGCCATCGAGCTGTACGCCGAAGTCTTCGAAGACGCCGATGCGCTGCACAACCTGGAGGCGTTCGCCGCTCGAAACGGGCCGGCCTTTTACGGGTTGCCCCGAAACGAGGACACCATCGTGCTCGAGCGGGTCGCGTGGACCGTACCCGACGCCTACCCGTTCGGTGACGACGTGCTGATTCCCTTCCGCGCGGGCGAATCGGTTCGCTGGCGCGTGGCCGCGTAGGCCCGGGTGGCGAAGGCGTCGAATCGAGGGGCGCGGACCGGATCGAGGGCCCGTGGCCGGGTGAACCCGGCGTCGGCCCGCCGCGGTGTCGCGCGCTGCGCGGTCACGGGCGCGTTGCGGCGCGGATGGCCGGGGTCGGCTGCTGCGACCGTCGCGGCGCGATGCAAATTTCGTCGCAAGATCGCGAGGCGGCGGCCACTGAACCAACGGGGAGCTCGACGCCGGGTGACGGGACGCGGGAGGGAACGATGAACGTGGGATCTCCGAGGACCCTCGGGCTGTGGTGCACGCTGGGGCTGGTCGGCGCCTGTGGGGCAGACGAAGCGTCGGTCGGGCTCTTCTCGGCAGGCGAGGAGACCTCGGCGACGGCGGACTCCACCACCAGCGGGAGCGGATCGCAGGGGACCGGACAAGGGAGCGGCAGCGGCGAGGGCATGGACGGGCCCGCGTCGAGCGACGAGGGGGATCAAAAGTTCGACGTCGGGTCGAGCGCGGATCTGCCGTCGAGCTGCGCCTCCGGCGATCCCGACGATCCGAGCTGTCACTGCAACGCGGTGGACGTGCTGTTCGTGGTCGACAACTCGGGGTCGATGTCGAACCATCGGGATGCCGTGAAGGCCGCGTTCGACGACCTGGTCGCGGCGATGATCGACGTCCTGCCCTCGGGAACCGACCTCCACGTGGGGCTCACGCGCGCGACGGGGTTCTTCGACCCGGGAAACGCCTCCTCCACCAGCGGCTGCGACGCCTTCACCGTCGACGGAACCTGGAGTCCCCCGGAGGTGACGAACAACGGGGTCAACGGTCAGCAGGGGAGGCTGTACGAGCACGAGGGGCAGCGATTCTTCGCCATGAACACCAACGACGACCCGGGACCGCTGTTGCAATGGTTCGAGGGTGCGTTGGCCGGGACGATCGACGGATTCGTCCCCCACTCGAACACCGAGACCGTCGTCGCGGCCGCGGCCTACCCCTTCGCCGAGGTCAACGCCGCTCACAACGACGGCTTCGTGCGCGACAAAGCCGTTCTGGTCCTTTTCTTGCTGTCCGACACCGTCGACATGACGCCGGCGGAAATCCCCACGCAGGACTTCGTCGACATGGTCAGCAACAAGAAGGCTGCGTGCGGCGATCAGTGCATCATCACCACCGGAGCGATCATGGGCGCGTGTTACGACAACCCCAATGCCCAGAACACGCGGCTCACCGATTTCATGAACGGATTCGGCAAGGTCCCCGCGTCGTGGATCGACCTGTGGTCCCCCAATCCCGATTTCGCATCGGTGCTCGGGACCGCCCTGGCCGATGTGGTTGCCCAGACGTGTGACGACATCGTGCCCGAAGGATGAGCCGCCGGTGAACGCTCAGCCCGCCTCGCGCCGCCGCTTCTCGTACGTGCCGACCAGCTCGGCACGACCGAGGACGTGGCCCTGCGCGGCCTCGAGCAGGTCGGCCTTGGTGGGAGCCTCGAGATCGAGCATGGTGTCCAGCGCATAGATCTTGTGGAAGTAGCGGTGGCGTCCGATGGGGGGGCAGGGGCCGACCCAGGTCGTCTGACCGCGATCGTTCTTGCCCTGCTTGGTCGTGCCCGGCAGCCCGCTCGTCGCGGCCCCTTTGGGGATCGAGCGGACGTCGGCCGGAATGTTGTAGAGGACCCAGTGCACGAACACCCGTTTGGGTGCGGCGGGATCGGGAGCGTCGGGATCATCCACGATGATCGCGAAGCTTCGAGTCCCCTCCGGCGGGTCCGACCACGACAGCGGGGGCGAGACCTCGTCGCCCTCGCACGTGTATTCGACGGGGATGGGTTGCTGGTGTTGGAAAGCAGTGGACGTGAGCTTCATGGTGGAACCCTCGCTGGGCGTGGGGTGGGCGGCCGCGGCGTCTCCCTGGCCGCGGTCGGGGCTCCCGGACGCCGCGCTCGTCTCGGCTTCGGCATTGCATGCCATCGTGAACACGGCAGCCAGGAGAAAGGACAGCCGGGCGGAGCTCCGCATGCCTCGAGCTTGCGACGGGACACGCGAGCCAGCAACCGATGGACTTGCCGATCGCCATCCACGGGTCGCGGCCGACCCGGCCGCGGGCGCCGCGCTGGTCCCGTCAGCCATAGCGTCGCACCAAGGTGGCGCAGAACTCCGCGAACTGCTCGGGCTGCTTGGGCGGACTGGTGTAGTGTGGAGCGATACCGCAGTGCTCGGGTGTGAAGCAAAACGTCAGGGTGACACGGTACTTGTCGAGCGCTTTCATCTGCCGATCGAACCAGGCCAGGGCCCCTGGGCGGTGCCAGTCAGACCAACTCAGGCCCGTGCGAAGGTACTGGACACCGAGCTCGTCGAGCCATCGAACCGCGCTGTCGAGGCGGTGATCTTCGAAGTGGAACCACTGACAGATGCCGATGTCGGGAGTGTAGTGGGAAAAATCGTGCAGCGCTTGCTTGGGGGAGCCGTCCTCGCGCAGAAGACCCATGTAGAAGTGGCGGTAGTAGGACGAGCCCTCTGCCTCCCGGTGTCGAGTGGTGGCCGGCCACGCTCGAGGAAGGTCGAAAAGGCTGTACCAGTGGACGCGCTCCGCGCGCTGCATGAGGAGCTCCGCCGAGCGGCGTAGACCGAAGACCTGAACCTCTTCGGCCCCGAACGTCGACACACCGACCTCCGTGACCCACACCGGAAGATCGCATACCGCCCGGATTTCCTGGAGGCGGTCGGGCCACGCGTCGATGGGCCAGTGGTTCCAGTCGAGCGGGAAGCCGTGCACGCCGACCACGTCCAGGACGTCCAGCACGCCCTTGCTCTTCATGTTGAGAACGAAGCCTGGATCGATGGGCGAGATACCTCCGAGCACCTGGAGGATGTTCGGGTTCTCCGTCCTCACCGCCTCCGCGGCCTGACGCACCATGTCGGCGAAGATCGACCAATCGCCGTCGATCTCGAAATCCCAGTGCGACTTGTTGTTGGGCTCGTTCCAGAGCATCACGGCTTCGATCATCGGGACGTCCTTTGGAGAAGAAGCGACGCGCCCCCCTTCGCGAGCAT
>CAZYSW010000246.1:0-8529 GCA_964650105.1 uncultured Nannocystaceae bacterium | reverse complement strand
CCCACCCCGCCGGCGCGCCCCTACGGGGTGGGCAGGACCGTGGCCGAGGTGGCTCAGGTCCTCGAAGTGCCGGCCGGCACGGTCATGCCCTCCCAGTAGTGCAGCTCGAGCGTGATCTGGAGATCGAGCGGAAGTTGGTTGAGCGCGTCGAGGACTTGTCGCTGCTCCTGTCGGATCGCGGCGATGCGACTGGGGGAGCCGCCAACGTCACAAACGGACTCCAGCATGGGGTCGAACCGATCGCTCTCGCGACGTCGCTGCCGGTAATAGTAGATGAGCTGACGGCGGGCGATCCCGAACAGGTATGCCCGGAAGCTGCGCGAGCCCTCGATGCGATCCACGGCCTCGACGCAGGCCAGGAACGTCCTCTGCACGAGCTCGTCGACCTGGTCGGGGACCTTGCTCCTGAGAAACGAGAAGACGGACGCGAAGTGACGCCGGACCAGCTCGTTGCCGGCCGCGACCTCGCCGTTTCGCCACGCGAGCAGAAGGTCGAAATCCTCGCGCCGTTCACTCACCTCTCCCAGCTTACCTCGTGCCGGCTCTTTCCGTCGGCCGTACGCTCTGCGGCCACTTCGCGCGGTGGAGCCCGGGCAACGAGCTCGATGGCGAGGACCGAACGCCGGGCCCGGTGACGAGGCGTGGGCTCGCGCCGACCTCAGGGGCTCGGCGCTCCCCCGTTCAGGTCGCGCACCAGCTTTTCGAGCGCGGCGCGGAGCTCTTGGTCGGCCCCCTCGTCGAGCGACTCGAGAGCGACCATGCTCACCCGTACGGCCGCGACCGGATCGCCCGTCTCCCGCAAGGTGCGAGCGAACAGGTATCGGGCCCGGCCGACGTTGTCGTCACCCGGGCCGAAGGCCTTCTCGTAGATCGCGACGCTGCGTGCGAGGTCCGACCACGCACCTTCCGCGTCGCCGACGTGGAGGCGCCGGATCGCACGGTTCTGAAATCCACGTCCGAGGTCGGGGTGGTCGGGCGGCAGGTGCTTCTCCCACAGGGCCACGGCCTGGTCCACGTACTGCAGCGCCTGAACGTGGTCTCCCTCATCGGCGGCGAGCAATCCGAGCCCCTGCACCATTCCTGCCAGACGCACGTCGTCGTCCCCGAGGCGATTGCGCGTGATGGTGAGGGCGCGTTCCATGGCGCTCCGGGCCTCGTCGTAGCGCTCGGTTCGCCGAAGGACGGCGGCCAGGTTCGCGAGGGTGGTCGCGACCATCGGGTGGTCGACGCCCAGGGACCGCTCCCGGATCGCCAGCGCGGCACGGTAGTGCGCTTCGGCGCGGTCGTATTCCCCGAGCTGGAGGTGCACGCTCGCGAGGTTGTTGAGCGGCATGGCCACCTTCGGGTGGTCCTCGCCGTAGCTGCGCCGCCAGATGTCCAGCGCGCGTCCGAGCTCGGTCTTCGCCCCCTCGAAGTCACCCAACTCGCGCAGGATGTCCCCGAGATTGTTGCGATACATCGCCACCAGGGGATCGTCGTGCGGAACGCGACGCTCGAGGCTGGCGATCGCATCCAGCGTGTGGCGCCGGGCCTCGTCGAACTTGCCCGCCACCCGATACGCCTGGCCGAGCGAAGCGAGGAGCCGAGAGTCGTCGTCGGACAGCCCCGCGCGCTCGAGCTCCGCCTGCGCAATACGAGCCCATTCGAGGGCGTGGTCCAGCTCGCCTCGACGTGCACCCACGACGAACACCAGAAGCTCGGCGGCCCGAGCGGCTTCTTCGTCGTGAGCGACCGCGACGGCGTCGGCGTGGGCCTGGGCGAGCGTCTCCGCGGCCTCCGCATAGAGCCCCGACAGCTCCTCCAACGCTCCGCGCTGCCGCAGCGCCTCGGCCATCGCCGGGCGGTAGCCGAGCTCGGTGGCACGCGCGGCCGCATGCCGGCTGGCCTCCAGCCCCGCGCGGACGTCACCCACCCTCTCGAGGGCCCGGACCCGATCGAGATCGCGACGAAGCTGGTCGACCGCCCGAGCCGTGGCGAGATCCACGGGCGGCTCGACCGCGGCGAGCAACGCCTCGCGGTTCGCACACGCTTCGGGTCGAGGCAAGCGACTGACCGCTTCGATGGAACGCTCGACCGCGTCGCCGTCCGTCTCGGAGAGCACGTCCACCAGCGCGTCGACCTCCCGCGCCTGCCGATCGAGGCACCGCATGCGAAGATCCATGAGCTCGGCCGACTGCTCGCCACGCAAGTTGGTTGCCTCGCACGCGTCTTGGTGCTGCGCGACCCAATCCTGCTCGAACCGATCGAGTCTCTCCACCACGTGCTCGGCGCTTCGGACCGCATAGGCGGCGCCGGTCGCCGCGAACGCCTCCTCGAGCGCGGCCCGCCGTTCGTCGCTCCACACCGTCGAGAGCTGCTCGCTCGAACCCCCGCACAGCGCCGTGTCTCGCTCCCAGATGGCCCAGCCACCTACCATCAGCGGGACCAACCCCGCGAGCGCGACCGCGGATCGTCGACGCAGGCGTTGCCGGGAGACGGCGATCTCGATGGCGTCCAAGAGCGCGTCCATGGACGGCCATCGATCTCCCGGAGCGGGAGACAACCCGCGAAGGACGATGTGCTCCAGCCACCCGGGGACCGAACGGTCGCCGCGCTGCGGCGCGTGGGCGAGCTTGGCCGCGGCCAAAGCGGACAAGGTGTTCCCCTGGAACGGCCGCACGCCGTGGAGGCCCTCCCACAGCGCCACGCAGAAGCTGAACTGATCGCTGGCCGGCGTGGCCTGTCGTCCCTGGTGCTGCTCGGGAGCCATGTAGGCCGGCGTGCCGAGCACCGCGCCCTCGACGGTGAGCGGCGCGTCGAGGCCGGTCCGTTCGGCGAAGGCCTCGTCGCCCGAACCAGTGATCTCGTCCTCGCTGGGGCGGCGGCCGCGGGCGAGCCCGAAGTCGAGCACGCGGACCCGTCCATCGACGCCGACGACCACGTTCACCGGCTTGAAGTCGCGGTGCGTCACGCCCACGCGATGCGCCGCCGCCAACCCCCGTCCCGCCGCGACGAAGACGTCGACGACCTCTCGCCAAGGACGCGCCGGAACCAGCCAGGATTGCAGGTCCGGGCCTTCGGCGTACTCCATCACCATGAAGACCCCGATCTCGCCCTCGGGGTCGACGGGGTACGTCCCGACGTCGTACACCGCGACGATGTTCGGATGCGGCGACCGTGCCATGGCCTGCGCCTCCCGTAGGAGCCGCGCCCGTCCCTCGCTGCTTTCCGCCGCCGTGATCGCCGAGCCGGTCAAGAGCTTGATCGCCACCTTGCGATCGAGCCGGGGATCGTAGGCGAGATACACCACGCCCGAGGCCCCGCGCCCGAGCTCGCGGATCAGCGGGTACCGGTCGAGCACGCGAGCGCGCCGTGGTGCGCCGAACAGCGCCGACTCCAGCCTCGCGAGCGCCTGCTCGATCTCGAGGGGCGACCCGGGATCGCGGGCGGCTTGCAACCGCTCGACGACGCCGTCGGTCGTCCATCCTTCGACCTCACCCACCCGGTCATGATACCGACAGACCACCACGCGCCCAACGGCTCCGAGCTTCACGCCAGCACCGGCCTGCTCAGAACCGACCGGTGAGGCCCAGACCGGCGTAGGTGCGGCTGGCGGCAGGGACGATTTGCAGCATGCTCACCCGCGTGGGTCGATGTCTCTTGTACGCCTTGCCATAGGCGAGCATGGCCGCGCCCGAGGCGATCATCGCGTAGGAAGCCCAGTTGCTCACCGTCCATCCGGGGAATGCTCGGAGGAGGCAGCGATCACCTTCCAGCGCATCGCCGCTTTCGAGCTCCTTGTCGGCGCACTTGATGGGCAACACGACCGCCAGCGCCATGGTCGTGACCACGCCTCCGATGCCCACTCCGAGCAGACCACCGCCGGCGCCCATGATGGCACCGATCTTTCTCTGCTTGCCCGAGCCCGAGGCGTCTTTCCAGGCGTGATAGCGGCCGAGATTCCAACCCGCCGCGGGTGCGACCCCGACCATGCCGAAGTTCACCACCATCGCCGAGGCCGACAGACCGATGTCGCTCTTCCAGTCGTAGGTGCAGCTCGCCGCCGCGCTCCCGTCGATGGGGCAGTTCTTCGCCAGCAAGACGTTGCGCGCGATGACCAGCGACAGGGACGTGCCACCGAGGATCCCCGTCGTCGCCAGCAGCCCGGTACCCTTGTGCTCGGGCTCTCGGGGTGGGGCTGGCGTGTCGGCCAGCGGCGCCGAAGCGGCGGCTTCGGGGACGGCCGGCGCCGGCTCGACCGCGGCCGCGCCGGTCTGAGAGAGAAACAGGGTGAGGGCAGGGATCGAACCCGGTACGCTCATGTCGACGGGTCCTTAGGCCCACTGCCGCGAATGGTTCGCGAGCGGACCGACTTTGCATTAGAACGCGGCAGCCGGACCTCGACGTGCCTCGCGTGGAGCTCCCGTGGGCGTCCGGCTCACCTTCGAACGCCATGCGTCGTCGCGAGCCCCGAGGGGTCCCCGGACACGGAGGCGGGAGCCTCACGACGGCCCACGGGAACTGGAGCTCAGCGCCAGCCGAAGATGAAGCCGGTGCCCGCGACGATGAAGGCGAAGCCGATCAGGTGGTTCCAGCGAATCGCCTCGCCCAGGTAGAGCACGGAGAACGCGGCGAAGACGACGAGGGTAATCACTTCCTGGATCGTCTTGAGCTCGGCCGCGCTGTACGTGCCGTGCCCGATGCGGTTGGCGGGAACCTGGAAGCAGTACTCGAAGAAAGCAAGGCCCCAGCTCGCGAGAACGACGACGAAAAGCGACTTGTGCTTGAACTTCAGGTGGCCGTACCAGGCGAACGTCATGAACACGTTGGACACGACGAGGAGCGCGACCGGAAGGATGTGACGCATGCACGTGGACCCGAGACACGGGCTCTCGGCGGTGCAGTGTCGGCCTTCCGTTCGGGCCGTCAATCGGCGTCTTTCGTCCCGCGCTGCCGGCCGGGCCCGAGCGCCCCCGAGGGGGGGTCTCGTACTCCCGTGGGCCAGCGAGGACGCCGCACACGGACGCACCGACCTCCCGGATCCACCGGAGACCCGCGCCTTTGCGAGCTCGATCCGCGAAGGGTGCGAGGCGGTCGGTGGGGAGTCCCCTGTGCCACGGAGGCGGGTCCTCGGGTCCGCCTCGGGTGCGCGCACGACCACGCGGAGTGCATCGACGCGACCCGATCACGGGGATCACGCAGGCTCCATCGCCCGGCAACGTCGTTCCCGCCAGGATGCGGGCGATCAGGTGGGCCTCAGGGGTGAGGCCGCGGCCCACCGCGGACCGCAGATCTTCCCACCGATTTCGGCCGACCTCCTCCCATTTCTCATCAAGGCTGCTATCTTTAGCAATCCAGAATACCTCGGATTGGCGGGTAGAAACGTGGGAGCAGGCGCACAAACTCAAGGGGGCGGACGCAGCATTCTGATCGGTTGCGCGCGGGCACGACGTGTCGATCTCGGCGCCGTGATCGAGGTGCTGTCGGGTCGCGGGCACCTCGTGCAGATCGTGTCGGGCCTGGAGCAGTCTCCCGCCCGCTGGATGGAGGCGGTCCGACGGATCGGCAAGCAGGGGATCTATGTGCTGTGCGGTAGCGACGAGCTGTCCGGACCGGTGCTGGACAACCTGAAGGCCGCGACGCTTCGCGCGAGCATTCCTCCTTCGAACGTGTGGGCGTCACCCGTCGATTGGGAGCACCCCGTCGTGGTGCTGCGCGCGGCCGAGAACCTGATACGCGGCGGGGCCACGCCGCCACCTGCCCCCCGTGCCGCGGCGCCCGTTCCTCCTCCCCCTCAGACGGCGCGACCCGCCGTGCCACGCTCGACACCGTCGGCCGAGGTGCCCGTGCTCCGTGACGAGTCGTCGGACGACATGGTGGTTCTTGTGGGGCCCGTGCGTCGTTTCCTCGGATCCCGTCTCGGGCTCGCCACGATCGGAGGCCTGGTGTTGGTGGTCGGTGCGATCTCGATGATCGCCGCCAGCGGTGACGACGAGGGCGTGGCCACGAACGACGAGGTCGCCCTGGCCGGGGCCGCGACGCCGGAAGACGCGATCAGCGACGCGTCCGAAGACGAGGAGAAGGTCGACACGCCCGTCGCGGAGAACACCACCGTCGCGCCTGCGGGCGAACCCGCCGAGCCGCAGGTCGACGGCGCAGCGGCCGAGCTTGCGCTCGCTCCCGAGGCGGTGGCCGCAGGCGAGCCGCAGGCGAGCTCCGACGCCGCATCCGCCCCGCCCTCCCGCGCGGTCGAGGCCGGCGAGACGATCGAGGACGTGGAGATCCAGGCCGAGCCCGTCGAGCTCCCGCCCGACGACGAGGCCCTCGTGTATGCGGCGCTCAAGGGGCGACACATTCGAGCGCTCGACGTGCTGCTCGTCTCACCCGAAGCGCGCATCACCAAGCGGAAACGCACGATGCCCCACCGCATGCCCTGGGCGGAAGCGGATGCGTACTGCAAGGGCCTCGAGATCGAGGGCGTGGTCGGTTGGCGCCTGCCGACGGTCGGCGAGTTCCGCTCGCTCAGCCGCAACATGATGCTGGAGAAGACCGCGTACTGGTCGGCCACCAAAGGCGATACCTTCGGTCACGAGCGCCTGGTCTGGGACGCGCGCAAGTCCAAGATGGGACCCGCTCCGGTGTACTGGAAGGGCGGACGCGTGGTGTGCGTCCGCTACCAGCGTCCGCAGGACGGCGGCCCGACGTAGCTCGACGTGTAAGAAAGAGCATCCGTCCACCGACGCTCCCGTAGGTGCGCGGACAAGCGCCCACGGGAACCTCCGCCGGCCTTTGCCATACAATCGTGGACGATGGGCGGATGGGATTCGAGAGGACTGCTCGTTTTCGCGCTTCTCGCTGCGTGCGGGGGCGATGATTCCAACTCGCTGTTCGGCTCCGACGACACCTCGGCAGCAACGGGCGGACCCGGTGGAGATGCGTCCGCCGGCGACACCTCCGGTTCCACGTCCACGTCGGGGGAAGACAGCACCGGTGAGCAGACGACCTTCACGTTCGATGTGGGGAGCGGGATCGATCTCGGGGGCAGCGTGGCCCCGCAGTGCGGGGATCTCGAGACCGATGAACCCGGAAGCCTCGGCTGCGAGTTCTGGGCCGTCCGGGTGCCGGTCTACACCAATCTCTTCCAGCCCGAGTCGTTCGGCATCGGGGTGGGCAATCCGTTCGAGAAGGAGGTGACGGTCAAGGTCGAAGATCTCCGTGGCCCCAACGGAACGCTTCGGCTGGTGACCGAGTTCGTCGTGGGGCCGCACGAGAGCAAGCTCGTGACCCTCAACGGCCCCGGGAGTCTGCTGCCCGGGGAGAGCCACGAGGTGGCGGCAATGGGGTACACACAGAACGCAGCGTTCCGAATCACGTCGAACGAGCCCATCACCGCCATGCAGATCAACCCGGTGGGAGGTGCGCCGAGCTACGTGCCGGAGGCCAGCATGCTGTTGCCGACGACCTCCCTCGGCGAGGTCTACTACGGGATCGGTTACGAAGCCTACGGGGCGCAGATTCCCTTTCCGATCCCCGGCGGATTCTCCGGATGGGTGGCGGTGGTCGGGATCGTGAACGGAACCACGATCCAGACCGTCGACGGCCCGCAGGTGATCGATGCGTTCGACGTCTACACCTTCAACCCCGACGATCCGACCGGCTACTTCGTCTCGGCCGATAAGCCGATCGCGGTGTTCTCCGGCACGACGTGCAGCAACATCCCGAACGCGACGGGGTGGTGCGATCACCTCGAGGAGCAGCTCATCCCCGTGGCGGCATGGGGAACGCATTACGTGGGTGCTCGCCATCCGCACCGCATGCCCGAGACCAATCCCACCCCCGAGCAGGTGTACTGGCGCGTCATCGCGGGCAAGGACAACACCCAAATCACCCTGACCCCTCCCGTCGGGAATTCCCCCATCTTCCTGGCCAAGGCGGGTGACTACGCCGACTTCAACGCGAGCGTCAGCTTCGTGGCGGAGAGCGACGACGACCACCCGTTCATGCTGGTGCAGTACATGGGTGGCGGGCAGGCCGTCTACGATGCGGAGGCTTGCGGTGGGAACGACCCACCGACGGGCGATCCCTACATGCTCCAGATGGTGCCGACGGCCCAGTGGCTCGAGCAGCTCGCATTCTTGACCGACGACTCGTACGCTCGCGATTTCGTCACCATTTCGCGCAAGATGGGGACGACGGTGGAACTGGATTGCATGGGCGTGGTGCCCGACGAGTTCTTCACGCCCGTGGTCGGCACCGAGTACGAGGTCGCCAACGTATACCTGGACCGCGACGGTGCCGGCGGGGAAGGCAACTGTGTGGACGGGCAGCAGTACCTCACCGCCTCGGATCGGGTCGGCATCGCCGTCGGCGGGTTCGACTGTGCGGCGTCATACGGCTACCCCGGCGGCTTGAGCCTGGCGCCGCTGTGGGTGCCGCCCCACGAGCCACCGGGCTGAGCCTCACTTCGACGGGAGTCGCCCCGTCGGGACCAGGGGAAGCGCCCGCAGGCGCGGCCCGCCCGCGTCGACGATGGCGTTGGCGATGGCGGGC
>CAZYSW010000245.1:0-8532 GCA_964650105.1 uncultured Nannocystaceae bacterium | reverse complement strand
ACGAGCCCCCTCCACCTCCACCGCGCGCGACCGAGCCCTCGCCATCGCCGGTCCCCGGCCCCTCTTCGCGTTCGGTCGAGCCCCCACCCCGGATGCCCGAGACCGCGCCGGTGATGCACGGTCGGCGCGCCGCATCGGCCCCGAGGGGACCGGCCGGGCTCGAGCGGTTCGACGAACTCGACGACGCAGGCGAAAACCAACCCGAGGATCGGGCACCACCCCGGTCGGGCGCACCCCGAGGCTTCGAGGCCGCCTTCCTCGGTGACGACCTGGACGAGGACGACGAGGACGACCACGACGACGCGGATGCGTTCGGCAGCATGGAGGCACCGCGACCGGTCCCGTGGGGACCGATCGTGGGCGCAGCGGCAGTGCTCGTGGCGATCGGCGCCTACTTCGTGGCCGACGCCATGCTCGAGCCCGAAACCGCGACCCCCACGGAGGCGTCGGCCGAGGCCGAGGACGTCGACACACAGCCAGCCGTCGCCGAGGCCCCGCCCAAACCGCCGGAGCCGGTCGCTGAAACACCCGAGCCCGGCGCCGGGCAACCGGTGACTCCGGAACCGCCCGCCGACACGCCCCCGCCCGCCGTCACGCCGGTGAGCCCCGACGTGATGGCCAAGATCGAGGAGGCGCGCGCCCTGTACCAGGCCGGCGGTCGCAAGAAGCTGGCCGAGGCGCGCTCGATCCTCGACGAAGTCCTGAAGGCACACCCCTCCCAGAGCGATGCGCTCTTGTTGATGGCCCAGGTCCTCCTCGAGCAGGGCGAAGGCGATGCGTCCCTCGAGACCGCCACCAAGTGCACCCAGGTGGCCGCCGACAATGCCATCTGCTGGCTGACGATCGGCGTGCTCAAGCAGGACAAGAAGCAGTACGAAGAGGCCGCGCGGGCCTACGAGAAGTACCTGGCCCTGGCCCCCGACGGCCAGTACGCCGGCGACGTCCGCAAGCAACTCGAACGCCTGAACTGACCCGAGTCCGACGACCGGCGATGCAGCCCGAGCCGGGCCTCAGCTCAGGCTGGACTCGAGGGCCTCGAGGTCCATTTGTGCGAGCTCCCAGGCTTCGGTCAGCTCGGTGAGCTTGGCGGCGTCGGCCTGGTAGGCCATCAAGAGCTCCTGGCGCCGTGCCGCGTCGTCGTAGGTGGCTGGGTCGGCGAGCTCGAGGTTGCGCTCGCGTTGGCGTGCCTCGAGCGTCTCGATCTCCTTTTCCAACGTGCGGACCTGCGCCTGCAGGGGGGCGAGTCGTCGGTTCCGTTCGGCGCGACGCTCGGCCTCCTCGCGCTTGCGCGCGCGCCTTTCCTTTTGGCCGATCGGGCGTTCGGAAGCGCTCGGCCGGGTCTCGCGCGAGGCGGCGGGCGCCTGACGGCGCTCGGCCGACGGGCGGACCGAAGGCTGGCTCCTACCGTCGGGATCGGGCGGGGCCCCGGACGATGGCATTCGCCCCGCGTGATGGTCGAGGTACTCGTCGAGCGTCCCCGGGTAGGTCTCGACCTTCCCGTCTTCCACGTTCCAGATCCGGGTGGCCAGACGACGCACGAAGCTGCGGTTGTGGCTCACGAACAACAAGGTGCCGTCGTAGGTCGTCAGCGATTCGGCGAGAGACTCGGCGGACTCGAGATCCAGGTGGTTGGTGGGCTCGTCCATCAACACCAGGTTGCCGGGGTCCACGAGGAGCTTCGCCAGGGCGACGCGCGCACGCTCTCCGCCCGAGAGCACCTTGATCGGCTTGTCGACATCGTCGTCGCTGAACAGGAAGGCGCCGAGCAGGGTTCGGATGGCCGTGGCCCCCATGTTCCGGTTGCAGGCGGCGACCTCCTCGAAGATCGTGTGCGAGGTGCCGAGCGCGTCGGCGTGGTGCTGGGCGTAGTAGCCGACCTTGACCTTGTGTCCGATCTCGATCCGTCCGCCGTCGGGTTTCAGCTCTCCGGCGATGGTTCGCAGGAGCGTGGTCTTGCCCGCGCCGTTGATACCGATGATCCCGATCCGCTCGCCCCGGCGCACGAACAGATCGACACCGTCGAGCACCACGTGTTCCCCGAACGCCTTGCGCAGATTCTCGGCTTTGAGGGGGAGATCCCCGCTGCGCTCGCAAGGCGGAAACGAAAAGCGCATGACCTTGCGCCGAGCGAAGGTCTGCACCTCCTCCATCTTCCCGAGCTGCTTGATCCGGCTCTGGACCGCCTTGGCCTTGTTGGCCTGGGTGCGAAACCGGTCGATGAACTGCTGCGCCTTCTCGCGTTCTCGCTGCAGGTTCTTGGCCTGGTTTTCGAGGACCACCTCCTCCTCGGCCCGCTGGCGCACGTACTGCTCGTAGTTTCCTCGAAACTGTCGGACCCCTTCGGGCTCCAGGCTGACCACGCGATCGATCTGCTCGTTGAGGAACTCTCGGTCGTGGCAGATCAACACGAAGGCTTGCCCGTAGCTGCGCAGGAAGTGTCCGAACCACGCCACCGAGGGCAAGTCGAGGTGGTTGGTCGGCTCGTCGAGCAGCAACAGCTCGGGTCGCTGGAACAACAGCGCCGCGAGCATGGCACGCATCCGCCAGCCACCGCTCATCTCGCCGAGATCCCGCCCGTGGTCCGACTCTCGGAACCCAAGACCCGCCAGGATGCGGTGGGCCTCGTGCGCGGCGTAGTGCCCCTCGAAGTGTGCGAGGGCCTGATGGAGCTCGCCGATCTGCTCGGCCGCGCTCATCATGCCCTCCTCGTCACCCTCGCGTTCGGCTGCGGCGAGCGCGTCCTCGGCGCGCCGGAGGTCGTCCTCGAGCCGCGCACGACCGGGCACGCTGTCGAGCACCGTACGCAGCACGGTGCGTCCCCCCGCGACGGGCAGATCCTGCGGCAAGTACCCGATCCGCAGCCCTCGCTGCACGCGGCGGTTGCCCGCGTCGGGGCCCGCCTCACCGCTGAGGACGCGCATCAGGCTCGTCTTCCCCGATCCGTTGGGGCCGATGAGGCCGATCCGATCGCCTCGCGCGATGCGGAGGTCGAGGTCCGTGACGAGCTGGCGTTTGCCGAAACCGATCGAGACCTTCTCGAGAACCGCGAGACTCACTGCGTCGACCCGCTCCCCTATCACGCTGCCCTCGACCGCGGCAACCGGGGCCGCCGCGCCCTTGCCATGGCCGGCCTCCGTGCGACGGGGGCCTCGGCTTCGCGAGAGGTGACCACGCGCCCGGCGCGACACGCCGTGGCCGGCGCCCGAGCGCCCCGGCTGCCCACTCGCCGTCTGCTCGTGCGGTCGGCTTCCGCTTCGGCGGGGCTGCCGTAGGGCGGTCGTGTTGCCCCTCCCCCTCGCCTCGCGATCCTTCGCCTCGCGTCCGGCCAGCGCCGACGACGACGGCGTTCTCACGGCACGCGACCCCTCCGATCCCCTGCTAGGCTTCGTGCATGGGTGATGCGTCGACCCCGGGGATCGATCCCGCGCTGCTGGAGCGACTGCGGCGCGGTCTCCCCCTGCGATTGAGCGCCCAAGGACACTTTTGGTTCGGGGACGAACCGATCACGCACCAAAGGACGATTTGCGCCCTCCGCAACGGTCTCGACGTGGCCGAGGACGGCGAGCCGATCGTCCGGGTCGGCCCCCAGTGGGCGTACCTGACCGTCGACGATTGCATCCTGCGGGCAACGGCGGTGGAGCTCCGCGACGGTCGTCCTTGGCTTCGCCTCGACGACGGGAGACGAGCGCCGCTCGACCCCACCACGTTGTGGGAGGAACCGGGCGCGGGCCTGCGTTGCCGCGTACCGTCGCGCACCACCGGTCGACCGCTCAGCGTTCGGTTCACCAACCAGGCCCAGATGGACCTCGAGCCGCTGTTGCAGGCCGAGGGCCCGCGTCCTTCGCTGCGCGTCGGAGCGGAGAGCTTCGTCATCCCCGACCACGCCCCCTCAGCGTAGGCGCGCTTTCTCGACGCAGAGGGGCCCCTGCGGGTGGGTGCGCCGAAGCTCGAACACCACGTCGGTCTCCTGAAGCATCACGTCGACGATCCGCACCACGAGCCGGAACGGCCCTCGGCCACGGTATCGGTGAGGTCCGAGACGAAGCGGGAGGCTTCGCCGATGGTGGGTGCGAAACGCGAAGGCATCGAACGTGGGCGCCGTTGCGTCCGCGTCCCAGGCGACGGCCCACGCGTCGACGAGGTCGTGCTCGGTACGCGTCGCCTCGCGGATCGCTCGGGGCAACCGCCGCGGATCCTCGAAACCGTAGGCCTGCAGCAGCACCGTCACCTGGCCGTCGGCGAGCCCGTCGAGGTCGACCCGCACCTCGGGGACGTCGCGCAGGGCCGCGCCCGCCGGCACGCAAAGGTGCGGCTCGTCGAGCTCCTTTCCCACGCGTCGCAACACGACCCTCACACCGCCGACAGACGAAGGTCGCCGGAGGGGAACGTCGAGCGCGGTGGCCAGGACCTCCACCGACCCCAGCCCGTGCTCGCGCGCCTCGCCGGCGATCTCGGTCAGGGTGGTCTCGGTCAACACCTCGTCGCGTTCGGTGACCGCAACGCCCCACTTGCCTGCGCGACCGATGATTCGCCGGCCACCCCGCAGCGGCCGCGCGCCGTGATGCGCCAGCACGCGCCGCCGATGCTCGCCGCCGTCGGCATCTCGAGGCCCGCCGAGCGTCTCCACGCGCAACGACCCGGGCGCCCCCAGGTCGAGCAGTCGCTTGCGTGCGATGTGAATGGCCGCCCGGCCCGAGTCGCACCCGATGAAGCGCCGGCCCAGGCGTACTGCGGCGACCCCCGTCGTGCCCGATCCGCAGAACGCATCGACGACCAGGTCCCCCGGGTTCGACGACGCCGTGATGATGCGTCGGAGCAAGCTCTCGTTCTTTTGCGTCGCGTATCCCGTCTTCTCCGTGGAGAAGCTCTTGATCTGGATCGAGTCCAGAGACTCCGCCCCCTGCAGCGCGAACTCGGCGCTGTTGGCGTTCCACACGTCGTCGATGGGCATCCCCCGCCCCCGCGGCGGCGACCCGTCGCGCCGTCGATAACCCGGTGGGTAGTCGACGTAGATCTTGTTGAACGTGAAGCGCCGCGGGTTCTTCACGTAGAAGAAGATGAGATCGTGGTTGCGGATCCAGTTGCGCGCCGCGGTCTTGAAGCCCGACACCCAGCCGATGCGCCACACGATCTCGCGCTGGAAACACCCGGGGCCGAACACCTCGTCCAGCATCAACTTGACCGCGTGGCCGATCGTCGGATCCACGTGCACGTACAGGCTCCCGTGAGGGGCGAGCAACTCGTGGATCAACCGAAGCCGGGGATCGAGCATGGCGAGGAAGGTCCCCACCCCGCCCTCCCAGCGATCACCGTAGGCGGGGGCGTCGAACTCGGGCGGAGGGCGACCGTCGGCCCCCTCGCCGATGCGCGTGGACACGGTGAACGTGCCACCCGTCGCGAACGGGGGATCGATGTAGATCAGGTCGGCGCTCCCCGGTGCCTCCCGCACCAGCGCGTCCAGGGCGAGCAGGTTGTCTCCGAGCAGCAGGCGGTGGACCGGGGGCTCGGTGCCGTACTGCTCCCGTACCCGCGCGACGGCGCCCGGCCGGGGCACCGCGGTTCGGCGCCCGTCGGGGTCGTACTTCCCCGGCCACCACAGCTCGGGGTCGGACTTCATGGCGTCTCGGCTTCGTCCGTCGGGGGCGTGTGCGCCCCCGTGGTCCCCGAGAGGCTGCGGACGTAGGCGACGAGCACCATGAGGGTGGCGTCGGTGAACTCGCCCCGGAACGCCGGCATGTTGGGCGGCTTCCCGCCCCGGATCACGCCGCTGATGTACTCGTCGCTCATCATCCCGACGATCCGCGGATCGCTGAGGCGATCGCGTGCGGCCGGTTGAGAGGATACACCGCGACCGTCGACCCCGTGACATCGGGCGCAATACTGGTTGTAGAGCTGCTCACCGGAGATCTCCCGCTCGGGCCCGGTGGGGTCCCCACATCCAGCGCCGACGAGCGCCACACCGAGGACGACGACGCCCAAGGCGGCGGTGAACGCCGATCGCATTGCAGGGCAAGGGGTAGCACGCGCCGCGGTGGGGGGACCAGCAGTCGGCGCCTGCGACCGACTGCAACGGGAAATTGGGGGGTCAGCCGCCCGAACGCGGCCGGATCGACAAGGCCGCCGAACGGCCCTCGGGAGCCGGCACCGCCCCGTCGTCGCGTGGCGCGTCGGGATCGGTCTCGGCCGGCGGCGTGCCGGAGGAACCCGGCGTGGGGGTCGACTCGCTGCCGACATCGGGCTCGGTGGGGACGACGGGCTCGGGCTGCGGCTTTGGAGGCCGTGCCGGACCGGTCTCCTCCTGGGGCCCGGGCTGCAGCGCGATCTCGGCGTCGTCCAGGACGATGTAGCCTTCCTCGTCCACGATCGTCCCCGCCGGCGGAATGTACTCGCCTGCAGGCGTCATCACCCCGAGCCTCACGCCGAGACTGTCGTTGTAGATGTCGACCGCTCGCTCGTACCCCTTTTTGGTCTTGCCGTAGAAGACGCCCGCCGCGATCCCGAACGCCGCGGTCGCGAGGCCACCGCCGAGCAGAAGGGCCCCCGTGCCGTTGAGGTCGCCCAGGTTGAGACCCTCGCGCGCCGATGCGGACACGCCGGCCACCGTGACGATGCCCGCGGCGACGGTGAGTGCGGTGAACAGTCGCGACAACCGTAGCTCGCGTTTGGGCAACGCCGCCGATGCGTACATGTCCGAGCGCAGGATGGCGTCGAGCGACTGCCAGCTCCGCTTCTCCTGCCCGACCCGCGTTCCCTTGGTGTAACGCTTGCCCTGGGGCTCGTCGTGCTCGTAGATCGCGTTCTCCGCGTACAACCGCTCGCGAGTCTCGCGATCCTCGACCTGCTCGAGGGCGGCGAAATCGGTGGGCTGAAGCTGGGGCGTGAGCGCCATGCAACCCGACGACGACCACACCGCGACGCACAGCACGGGACGCGCGATGCGGCCCGAGCGGGTCGGAAGGGTTGCTGCGTCAGCGTTCACGGATCACCGGGGCTGGATCTCACGAGCAAGGGTGGAGGACGACCCGTGACGACGTGGCCGACACGGGAGGAGGATCGCTTCGGGGCCGACCGTCGGGTGAACGGCTACGGTGCTGCGAGGCCCCGCACGACGCGTTCTCGACCCTATCACGACGCTCGGTCCTCCGGGAGCGGGACGGGACCTCAACGCTCCGAGGCGGCGCACCTTACACGCCCGGCATCCGGAGCAATCGCTCGCGGAACGCCGGCCGGTCTCCGGACCACGGCTCGACGCGCTCGCGGGTCGTCGACCGCTCGAGCGCCGCGGCCCGCTCGAGCCGGTGGCGCAAACGGGCCAACCGCCGTGGACACGGCCGACTGGAGCCGGCCGCCACCCGCCACGCCTCGGCGTACGCCCGCTCGCGATGCTCGAGGTGTTTGGCCAGCGCTTCGTGGGCCTCGGGGTGTCCCGGGGCGTGGGTGCAGACCCACCGCCACAACCGGACGGCCTCGTCGCGCCGACCCAGACCGCAGCACGCGTGGGCGGCCTCCAACATGGTGGCCACCGCCTCCGGGGTCGCGGATTCGGCGCCCGCCTCGACCCGTTCCACCCACGCCCGCAAAGCCTCGAGGGCGTCCTCGATCCGACCGAGACGACGCAGATGGCGAGCGACCCGGATCGCGCGTGCCGGGGTGCTCGGCCGGCGCACCTGTTCCGACAACGCGACGACCAGATCGACCATGGACCACAAGTCGCGACGATTGTGGGCCTCGGCCCGGTCGAGATCGGAGCGCGTCGCGGGATCCGACGCCCCGGCGAGAACCCGTCCCAGGATCCGGGCCACCTCTGCGCCGTCGGGATCGCCCACCCGGCGTCGACCGAGGATTTTCTCTTCGAGGGTGTGCAGCCGACAATCCGGCAGCTCGGCGGCCCACAGTCGCCGCGAAGGCACGAGCAGGTCCACGTGCGGTCGCTCGAGGCATCGCGCATCCAGGCCCAGACGGCGCAACCGCTGGCGGAGCACCGGAAGATCGAAGCTGGCCCCGTTGAAGGTGAGCAGCACGGCGGGATCGATCCGCCCCATCAGCTCGCACCAGGCCTCGAGCAGCACCGGCTCGCCTTCGGGTCGCAAGAGCGTGAGCTGGTGGATCTGCAGGGTGCGGCCGGTGATCACCCCGAAGCCGACGATGCCGACCTGTGGTGCCGCGAAACCGTCCCCGGTCGTCTCGATGTCGAGCAGACCGATCGGCATGCTCGGCACGTGGGCCGTCACCGCCCGCAAGTGCGACGCCAAGGCCTCCAGATCGTGCGCCTGCACTGGTGATTCGACGTCCTGGCGGCACGCCCGACCCTCGTGGACGGTGATGCGCACCGCGTCCTCTTGCAAGGAAGCGCGCGCCGACGCCGAGTCGACGCCGCGATCGTCGAGCTCGCGGTGACGGGCCGCGTGCAGGCCGAGGCGGTGAGCAAAGCCCATCAATCGGGACCTCCGGAACACCACCCTCGCAACAGTGCGACGACGTCGTCGCGGGCCGCGGCCCAGTCGTCGTCGGACGCGGGGCCCATGCACGTGG
>CAZYSW010000244.1:0-8562 GCA_964650105.1 uncultured Nannocystaceae bacterium | reverse complement strand
TGTGATGGTGCTGTCGGCGATCGACGGGCCGATCCGGTGGTCGCGCGCGACCGACGAGAGGTTCGGCAGGCCCGCGATCGCGGGACGATCGGTGGCCGTTTCGATGGGCGATCAGGTGGTGGCGCTGGCGGTTCGCAACGGCCGGGAGCTCGCGTGGGTCGACCTGCCGGCGGACGCTTCGGCCTCGGGGGAGACCGCCTTCGAAAGCGCGCGCGTGCAGGGGAGCGCCGTGCTGGCCGCGGCCGGTCCGCGTTGGGTGGACGTGCGCTCGGGCGTACACGCATCGATCGCGAAAGGGCACGAGATCCGCGTCGAGGGGGTGGGGCTGGTCCCGGTGATCGAGGGGCTCGATCCCGGATTCGACGACAGTGAGCGACTCCGCGTGTGGGTCGATGCCGCACGAAGCGATGCGCCGCCGCGCGACGCCATCTTGCTGTGCCGACGCGCGGTCGTGGCCATGCGCCTGAGCCCGGAGGGAGCGCCCAGCCAGGCGCGCTGGTCTCATGTGGCGCGCCACGGGCGGGAGTTCGTGGCGATGTCTGTGACCCGACAGCGCGTCACGTTGGTGGCCGAGGACGGCGCCATTCGAACCCTCGACCGGACCGGCGAGGTGCTGGACACCATCCGCGGGACTTCGCACGTACGCGGAGCCCTGCTCTTGGACCTCGACGACAGCGTCGGCGAGCCCCGCATCGGCCGGCTCGAACCGAAGGTGGTCCGTCGGATGCTCGTCGACCTCCTCGAGGACGCCGACCCGCGCCTGCTCCCGGCTCAGCGCGTCGCGGCCACGCTGTTGTGGCGCAGCGAGCAGGTGGTCGCCCGCCAGCAGGTCGTCGATCTGGCGGAGGGACGGCTGAGGACCGACGCGACCGCACCGCCGAGAGCCTGCGGCGACACGCTTTGGAGCTGATGAGCGGCCCGTGGGGGCGAGCGGATGCCGAGAGCGTGCAGGCCCTGGCGCATGCGCTCGCCCGAACGCCGCGGTTCGATCCGGAGGGGCCCACGTCGGTGGCCCAGTTGGCGCGGGAGGCCGTGCGCAATGGCGACGCGAGCCTGGTGCCGCACCTGGTGAACCATCTTTTGCACCCGGGCACGTCCGCGGCCGACCTCGGCGTGGTGGCCGACGCCCTCGTCGAGCTCGGTCACCCGCAAGCCACGGCGGGCGTGGCGACGTTCCTGCGCCGGAATCATGCCGACCCGGAGGTAGTCGACGAGACCTCGGCGGTCCATCGCGCGGCCGACTTCCTGATCGCGCAAATCGAGCAGGGCAGGTCCACTGCCGGCCTCGCCCGCCAGACCCTGGAGGCGATCGTCCACGATCCGTTCACCGACCCCTCGCTCCGCGGCCACATCGCGCCGCGTCTCCGATGATCGCGGCAGTCGCTCAGGTCGGGGTCGGGACGGTCGAGAGGCCGCGGCGAAGGTGGGTGGTGAACGTGTCGGCGTCGATGTTGCTGCCGCAGACCACCAGACCGACCCGCTTGCCCGACAGGCGGCGCGCCAGGGGGCCGGCCAGGGCTGCGGTCGCGGCTGCCCCGGCCGGTTCGACCGCCAGCTTCATCGATCCGAACAGCGTGACCATGGCGCGACAGATCGCGTCGTCGTCGACCTTGACGAGCTCGTCGACGTGTGCGCGGCACAACTCGAAGCTGTAGGGCGCCGCGTGGGGAGCTCCCAGGCTGTCGGCGATCGTGGTCACCCGCTCGATGGCTTCGGGCCGCCCGGCGGCGAAGCTGCGGTGCATGGAGTCGGCGCCTTCGGGCTCGACGCCGTAGACCCGGCACGAGGGGCAGGCCGCCTTGACGGCCACGGCCACGCCCGCGCACAGGCCTCCACCGCCGATGGGGACCACCACCGCATCCAGCGGGCCGGCGTCCTCGATCATTTCGAGGCCCACGGTCGCGGTGCCCAGCGCTGTCGTCTTGCCCTCGAACGGGTGCACGAAGGTGCGCCCTTCCTCGAACTCGATACGGCGCACCACCTCGAACGCCTGGTGCACGTCGTCGACCAGCACGATCGCCGCACCCAGGGCCCGGCACGCCGCGATCCGAGCGGGATTGGCCGAGCGAGGCATGACCACCTTGGCCGTCGTCGAGGCCGCCGCCGCGGCATAGGCCAGCGCACGCGCGTGGTTGCCCGCGCTCACCGTCGTCATGCCTCTTGCTCGCTGCGCATCGTCGAGGGCATCGGCGTGCAGGAGCGCGGCGCGACTCTTGAAGCTGCCGGCGTGCTGAAAGAGCTCGAGCTTGAGCAAGACTTTGCTGCCCGGTCCCAGGCCGAGCTGCCCCGGTCCCTCGGACCAGGCCCAGGTCGGCGTATGCCGAATCCGATCGCCGAGCTGACGCCGGGCCTGTCGAATCTCGTCGAGGGTCGGTGCGGCCTCCATCGCACTCGATGGTGTCACAGGTCCGCCGCTTCGTTCGCAACCCGCCTGCGCCGCCCCCGCGACGCTCCGTCGTGCGCGTCATGACGGCCGCTTCCGGGCGGTTCATCGCAAAACGGTCGAGCGCGGATGTCCGAGGACGGCGCACCGACGCGGGCGTCGGGCTAAGCTCCGCCCGATGCAGCGTCCGACCGTCACTCGCCCCACGCCGGCGCCGAAGGCCTGGGCCGAGCCCTACTTCACGGTGGGGGTGACGGGGACGAACGGGAAGACCTCGACCACGCACCTGGTCGCGGCCGCGCTCGCCCACGCGGGACCGGGCTGCGTCACGATCTCGACGCTGGGCTATTTCGCCGGCGACGAGCGCAACGATGGCCCGCGCACCCATCACCGGGTGCTCGAGACCCTTCGCGCCGGTGCCGAGCGGGGGATCGTTCGGGCCGCGCTGGAGTGCACCAGCAAGGCTCTGGCGGAGGGGTATGCCAAGCGCTGGAGGTTCGATGCAGGCGTGTTCACGAACCTCTCGCCCGACCACCTCGAGACGCACGGAAGCTGGGAGCACTACCTGGCGGCGAAGGCCCAGCTCTTCACGCATCTGGGCCCCGGATGCCGTGCCGTCTTGAACGCGGCCGATCCCGGCAGTCTGTTGCTCGATCGGGTGATCCCCGCCGACGTGCACCGGTGGTGGTACGCCGCGTCCTCTCGCGGCGAAATTCAGCGAGCGCCGGATCTGATGGCCGAACGCATCGAGGTCTCGCTCGAGGGAACGCGCGTCGACCTGGCGCGCTCGCCCCTCGCCGAGGCGCTCGGCGGATCTTTGAGCACGCGGCTGGTCGGCGAAGTCTTCGGCGAGAATCTGATGGCCGCCGCCCTGGGGGCTCTGGCCGCCGGGATCGAGCCTGCGGTCGTGGCTGCGGGCCTGCAGCGATGCCCGCCGCTCCCGGGACGCTTCGAGGTCGTCTCGCGCGCACCGACGGTGGTCGTCGACTACGCCCACAGCCCCGACGCTCTCGCGCGCACCTGCGAAACCGCGCGTCGTCTCGCCGGGGACGGCCGCGTGATCGTGGTCTTCGGCGCAGGCGGAGGGCGTACGCCCGAAAAACGCGAACCGATGGGCGCGGTGGTCGGGGGGGCGGCGGACCTCGCCGTCGTGACCACGGACAACCCGCGCCACGAGGATCCCGCTGCGATCGCGGCCGCCCTCGCGCAGGGCTGCCGTCGCGGGGGGCGAGCCCGGGTGCGGGTCGAGCTCGATCGACGGCGCGCGATCGAGAGGGCAATTGCGGAGGCCCGTACCCTCGACGTCGTCGTGGTGGCCGGCAAGGGACACGAGACGGGGCAGCTCGTGGGCGACACGGAGCTGCCGTTCTCGGACGTCGAGGAGGTCGCTCGAATCACGAAGAGCCGCCGCGCCCCATGATCCGTCGCCACCATCCCTCGCCGCGAGCTCGCGACAGCAGGTGCTCCACCCGCTTGCTCACGCTGCGAACGTCGGTGCGCCCGACGAGCGCATCGACGATCTCCCCGTTGTGGACGAAGATGAGCGTGGGTACGGAACGGATTTGAAAGGCGTCGGCCAGCTCGGGGGTTCGGTCGACGCGGATCCGACAGAATCGAACGCCCGCGTCGGCGTAGCCGAGGGCCACCGCCTCGAAGTCCGATCCGTGCGCGGCGCTGTGGTCGGACGTGAACTCGAGCACGGCGCTGCCTGCTCCGGAGTGCATGAGGCCGTCCACCTGTTCGAGACGAGTCAGCTCTCGATACGGACGTTCGGTCGAGCCCACGCGCACCGATGATAGCAGGGGCGCCCCCCAGCGTCCCGGGCGCTGGTCTCGTCGCCGCGCGGCGGAGGTTCACGGTCGGACCACGATCCGGACCGGCGCCTCGACGATCCGTCCGATCTGCACGGCGGCCACCCCCGATGCTGTCATTTCGGACAGGATGCGCGCCGCGGCGCGATTGGATACCGCCGCCAAAAGCCCTCCGGAGGTCTGCGCGTCCGCGAGCACGAGCTGCATCGGCGGGTCGTCGGCGAGCGATCCTTCGAACCGAACGCGTGGACGCGCGGCCTCGAGGTTCGCTCGCGTCCCGCCCGGAACCACCGCTTGCTCGGCGAGTCGTCGCGCCGCGTGCAGGAGCGGAATGGCCGAGCTCTCGATGATCGCCCCACATCGCGATCCCTCGAGCATCTCCAACAAGTGTCCGAGCAACCCGTACCCGGTGACGTCCGTCACGGCGTGGACCGAGCGATGCCGTCGCACCAGGACTTCCGAGGCCGTGCGGTTGAGGGTGGTCATGATGCGTACGGCCTCACGAATGTCACGGGGCCGGGCGACACCGCGTCGAATGGCCGTCGTCACGATGCCGCTCCCGAGCGGCTTGGTGAGGATCAGGGCATCGCCCGGGCGCGCGCCGACGTTCCGGAAGATGCGGGAGGGGGTCGCGAGACCGACCACCGCCAATCCGTACTTGGGCTCCTCGTCCTCGACCGAGTGGCCACCGACCAGGCTCGCGCCCGCTTCGCGCACGATCGTCCCGCCGCCCTCGAGGATCTTGCCGAGCACGGTGACCGGCTGGGTGCGGGTGGGGAACGCCACGAGGTTGAGCGCGACGAGGGGACGCGCCCCCATGGCATACACGTCCGACAGGGCGTTCGCCGCGGCGATGCGGCCGAAGTCGAAGGGGTCGTCGACGACGGGAGGAAAGAAATCGGTCGTCAGAACCAGCGCACGCCGATCGTCCAGCCGATACACGGCTGCATCGTCCCTGGTCTCCGTGGCGACCAGGACGTCGGGATCGACGACGGCGGGTAGTCGGCGCAGGACCTGCGCCAGCTCCGAGGACCGGAGTTTGGAGGCTCAACCCGCGCTGCGGGCCAAGCTGGTGAGACGAACCGGAGTCTTGGGCATGACGGGCGTTGGTTAGCACGACGCGCCCAGGAGGTCGCCCACCAAGGCGTCGATGGCCTCCAACTCCCGTGCCAGCGCCAGGCGGATCGAACGACGGTGGCGGCCGAGCGCGGTGGGTCCGAGGGGGCGGGAGGGGAGGGGGCCCATCTCGGCGGCACGCCGCGCGCAACGTGCTCCGAGCACCGAGATCCGCCGGTGCAGCGGGTCTCGGGCGCAGAACGCCGGGATCGGCAGCTCCAGCACCTTCTTGTGGAAATCGCGCTCGCCTTGCTGCCCGACGCTCTGAAAGGGCTTCACCAGGCGATCGACCCGGGCCGCGTTGAGCACGGCGGCGAGATACGCGGCTTCCTCGGCGGACTGGGTGGCCATCCAGTAGACCTTGGCGTCGATCACCGGCGGGGGAGCTCGAGGCGGCACGACCACCGCGGCCAGGTGTGTGCCGCTGCCGTTGTAGAGCACCAGGTGGGTCGGGGAGATCGGCTGCGCCAGAAGCTCCCCGTGGTAGTCCAGACGCTCGAGTGGTCCCCGCCCCGCCCGGCGAGGGGGGATCTCGGCGAAGAGCTTCTCCACCGCCGCCATCCATGCGGCCATCCCCGGGTATCCGCGCTGGCGAAGGCTCGTCGCGTCGAGCAGCCGCCGTGCCGACGGCTCGGGATCGACGGGGAGGATCACGTCGGCCAACGGAGCGGCGACGAACGGAAACAGGTGTCGCGACAAGACGGCTTGCCGGGCGAACACCGCTTCCACCACGCCGGACATGCGGTGGTCTCGGTAGGGGGCCTTGGCGAGTCGGGCGGCTTCGGGATCCGTTCGCGCCGCGATCCGAAGGTCGCCCGATGCGTCGAAGCGACGCGTGACCTCCACGAACCAGCAGTTGCGCGGCACCAAAGTGGCGCCTTGCCGAAAGCGGTGCCGGTAGGGGGAGGGGCCCGGCGCCCGCGGGTGTTGGAGGCCAGGACCCTCGTCCGACGACCAGGACGACCATGCGCCCAGTCGGCGCAAGGCGAAGCGGCACGGTCGTTCGACGAGCGCCGACCCGCGGACCGAGCGCTCGCACGACCATCGGCGCCCGGGGATCGACGTGCGTTGCTCGGTCCTCCTCGCGGTCCGGGTGAAGAAGGCGACGCTCGCCGGAACGGGGAAGAGGCCGGTAACCTCCCGCAGATCCCAAAGCGCCTCGATTCGTCCCTGCGCCTGGTGCTCTCCGCGGCGGATCGCGTCGTAGTGCGCCGCGGTCAGGAGGCTACGAGGCAGCACGAACGCTCCGCGTCCGCCGGGGCGCAGCACCGCTCCGAGCATGTGCAAGAGGAACACCACCGCGAGCTCGAGGTGCGTGCGGAGCCGCCCGGGGAGCACCAGACCGTAACGCCGCGCCAGCGCGTCGACACGCTCCCGCCTCGATTGCGACAGCGCTCGAAAGGCCACCCACGGAGGGTTGCCGATCACCTTGTCGAAGGGCTCGCCCGTGTGCTCCCCGAGCCCGTCGCGAAGATGAACGGGGAGCCGCACGGGCGATCCGTCGGCATCGAGATGGGGGGCGATCGCGAGCAGGAGATTGACACGGGCGAGCAAGACCGCGAGCGGATGGAGATCCCAGCCCTCGATGCACGCGAGCTTGGCCTTCGCGTCGCCACTGCGGCGCCTCGCCACCACCGCGCGCAGGAACGTTCCGGTCCCGCACGCGGGATCGACGACGCGCTCACCCGGACGCGGTGCGACGGCGGCGACGGTTCGGCACGCGAGCCACGACGGCGTGTAGTGCTCGCCGCCTTCGTGGCGCTCCTCGGCGCTCACGACGTCTTCCACCAGCGGGGCGAACACGTCGATGCCATCGGCGGGCACGTGGTGCGCCGCCATGCGCTCCGCGATCGCGTTCCAGATCGGCCGCATCGCCCGAACGACCGCACCCAGCCGAAGCCAGGGGAAGTCGGCGACGTCGTCGAGGTCGGGCAGGCCATGCCCCGCGAACGGGGCGCGCCGCGTGACGGCGGCGACCGCGTGGTTCGGGGACCGCGTCGGTTCGAGCACCGACCACGCCACCAGTCTCGCGACCGTGGCGAGGTAGGCGTGCCGAACGAAGAGATCCTCGGACGGCGACGTTCCGAGCAGCGGCTCGACGTGTCGCGTCCAGGTCGACCAGGAGGCCTCGCCCGTCGGGGTGTGGCGGCTCGCCGCCCAGCAACGACGAAGCTCCCCGAGCGCGCGGCGCCCCAGTGGGCTGTGCTTGCCCACCTCGACCACCAGCCCCGCGGGGCGCAAGATGGCCCGGCTCACGCCCCCGGCGGGGTCCGGCGGACCCGATGGCCGCGACAAGGCCCCCACGGGGGCAGCATGCCGCCCCGAGCGCGCGCCCGGCAACCGTGGGCCGCCGCGCCGGGCCGGGCGACACGAAGGGGCGTGACCAATCCGCGCCGGTTCGGATACTCTGGACCTGCGGCGCCGACGCGAGGAGGAGCCTCGCGCACCGCCTCGGAGCCTCCATGGACGAAACGGTCGAAATGGTCTTCACGGCCGTGCTCATCGCCGCTGGCGTGGGGTTCGGCGTGTCCGTGCTGATGCTGGTCGCGGCGGGTGGTGCCAAGGGCAAGCGCACGGCGGGGATGCTGATGGGGGTCTCGGCGTTCCTCTACGTCGCAGGAGGGGTCGCCGGGGCGGCGGCGAGGGTCGAGATGGGGACGTCTGCACCCATCGCGGAGGCGGCGGTTCCCGCCGCGGCCGAGGAGAATCGCCCCTCGTCGGCCGAGGACCCACCCGCGGAACCTCCCGTACAGCCCGCGGCCGGGGATCCTCCGGCGACCGGCGAGGACGAGGCCGTTGCGGACGCGCCCGAGGCCGCCGCGGGCGAGGTGGCCCCCGAGACGGACGAGCCCGAGGCTGCTGCACCGCCACCGCCGGCCGCGGCCCTCGATCCGCCGCCGCCGGCACCCAAGGCCGGGTCCGCCAAGAAGAAGCGCTCCAAGAAGAGCGCGAAGAACTCGGGCACCGACGACGCGGACGACGATGCCGACGGCGACGACGATGTCGCCCCGAGCAAGCCCGAACCCGCGGAGCCCGAGCCCAAAGAGCCCAAGCCCGCCGAGGCCAAACCCGAGCCCGAGCAGCCCAAACCCGCTGCCGAGCCCAAAGAGCCCAAGCCCGCCGAGTCCAAACCCGAGCCCCCCGAGCCGGCCGAGCCCAAGCCGAAAAAGCCCGAGGTCCCCGAGCCGGACGCGGGCGACTAGCACCGCAACCGCTCGAGCCGTCGGCGCGCCACGACGAATGGTCAGGGAG
>CAZYSW010000243.1:0-8579 GCA_964650105.1 uncultured Nannocystaceae bacterium | reverse complement strand
CAGACGCTGCAGAAGTACAAGGAGCTGCAGGACATCATCAAGATCCTCGGCATGGACGAGCTGAGCGAAGAGGACAAGCTGGTGGTCGCCCGTGCACGGAAGATCCAGAAGTTCCTCAGCCAGCCCTTCGACGTGGCCAAGCAGTTCACGGGCATGGACGGAAAGTTCGTCGAGCTCTCCGACACCATCCAGAGCTTCCGAGAGATCATCGAAGGCAAGCACGACGATCTGCCCGAGGAGGCCTTCTACATGGTGGGCGGCATCTCCGAGGTGGTGGAGAAGGCCAAGACCCTGGCCCAGAGCTGATCCGGGAAGCGAGGTCCAAACGTCATGGCGGACACCATGAAGCTCGACATCCTGACGCCGCTCGGCCCCAAACGAGACGGCGTCGAAGTCGGGGGGGTCCAGATCCCCGGGATCGAAGGTGAGCTCGGGGTGCTCCCCCGCCACGAGGCACTGGTGACCGCCGTGGTGCCGGGGGTCGTGAGATTCCGGGAAGGGGCCAAATCGACCCGGATCGCCGTCGGGTCCGGATTCCTCGGGGTCAAGGAGGCGGGGCGGGGGAGCATCCTGGTCGAGCGCGCGCTCGAGTCCGAGGAAATCGACCCGGACGCCGTTCGCGAGCGGCTGCGCGTGCTGAAGGCGGATTTGGACGCCTACCGTGGACCGCTGCAGGCCGCGGAATACCAGACGATGGCCACCGAGCACGCGTGGCTGGAAGCCCAGCTCCGCGCCGCTGCTGGCTGACGCCCGCGTTCGTCAGTCTCGGCCCCTCGACGCCCCGGGGGTCGTGTTTTGTCCAGTCCCATCTCGCGACGGTGACGTCTGCCCCGGCGGAGCCGCCCTTCGAAGGGCGGAGTACGCCGCATGCGACGGATTCTCGGGCACCTCGTTCCTCTGGCGCTGTGCGGGCTCGCGGTCGGCCTCGCGACCGCAGCCCCCACCGTCGACAGGCGTGCGGTCGGTCGGGCCGAAAGCACGATCTGCCGCGAGGGGCCGCCGACCGGCGAGCGTTGCGTCGACAAGGGGTACCTCGACGGGCCGTGTGGCACGAAGTACAGGAACGAGTGCAAGCAGATCGTGATCGACGGACTGGCGGCGCACTACGAGGCCAACGCGTCTCCGCTCGTCCCTCTGATCAAGCCGAACAAGGACAACCTGCCCCAGGACCTGAATCCCAAGGGCAAGGTCGTCGACTACCAAGGCCCCAACAAGAAGACGCTGGTGGGGACGTTCCCCAAGATCCGCCCCTTCGGAAAAGCCGTCGCGACCACCACGTCCAAATCCACCCTGAAGTCGCGCACGATGATCGACATTCCACGGTCGGATGCGCTGACCAAGAGCGTGGGGAAGCTCGGCTCCAACCGCGCGACCTACAAGCTCGGGACCAAGACGACGAAGCTCGGTTCCCTCGTCCAGACCTCCGACGACATCTTCGCGCGCACGGGCCTGACCCGACCGCCCCACTCCGGTCTCCTCACTCTTCCGACCAACGCCCACCGCAACCCGAACTGGGACGCCAACGGAGAGAAGATCACGTCGTGCGAGGAGTACGCGTACGAAAAGGTCTACGACTGGGCGCGTTACACCGACGCCGTTGCGGCGTGCGCCGGCGACCACAACTGCCAGCTCGACATCGCCTTCCTCCCGACGACCCCCGGGATCGCCGGTCGCACGCTGCTGCGCAAGGACGGCAAGCCCGTCAAGACGCAGATCTCCGTCAAGAACTCGATGAAGCTGCCGAAGAACGACTTCTTCGCCTACGGTGCGAAGTTCGTGTACTCGGCCGGCCCCGACCCCCTCGAGCCCACACCCGAGCTCCGGGAGTTGGCGACGGTTCTGGAAAAAGGGGCCGACCACTACAAGATCGGATGCCCCAAGGGCACGTGTCGGAGTGGCGCCGAGTTCAAGGACGAGTGGGACTTCCACCGCAAGCTGCACGATCGCAACCGCGACGTGAGCATGGCGGAGTTCGAGGAGTACGAACGTCGCAAGGCCAAGTTCCGTGAGCTCGTCTCCCAACATGCGGCGGCGGTGAGAGCGGAGATGGAGGCGGTCACCGGTATGCTGCCCAAGGGCTTCGCCACTTGGGTCCATCCGCTCGACATGGTGACGGCCAATCCGCTGGAACGGCTGGGCATCATGCGCGACCGCGCTCGGGAAACCGCCCAGAGCATGAATCAGATGACGAGCAAGCTGACACCGGCGCAAAAGAAGGCGCTGGGAGGCATCGGCAAGGCCACGCCGAGCCAGAAGGGCACCGTGCAGCCGAAGAAGGCGACACCCGGCAACAAGGCGACGCCCATGCCGAAAAGCTCGCCCCTCGAAAGGGTTCCCCCCTGCAGAAGGGCGCTCCGGTGCAGAAGAAGCAGATCCAGGGCTCGCTGGACGTCCACTTCCACGGTGCGGGCCGTACCGACGATCCGGCGGTCGGCGTCCTGGCGGTGCCCAAGAAGGGCACGTCCCCGGGCGCCACCCCCTCGAACAACGGCGCCATCTCCGTGGCGGAACACGACGCATCGCTGTGCCACCCGAAAACTTCCCGACCGTGCTGGAGGCGTTCGGCCTGGGGCCGATCAGTTGCCAGATCGGCCAGTTCATCCGCTACGAGTGGAAGCGGAAGGCGAAGGGCCACCGTAGCTGCCTCGACCCCGCCATCGACGACTGCGACTGGTCGCCCATGATGTTCAAGGCACGCTTCATCGAAGGCCTTCCCTACCTCGACGAGCAGAACGAGGCCGAGAACTACTGCATCGACTACACGAACGACAAGTTCACCACGCCGCCCGGTGATGCGCGCGAAGATCGACGAGGCGATGAAGGCCCTCAAGCCCTACCAGAAAAAGACGACGCAAAGCGGCAAGGGCAAGGGCTTCGGAAAGGGCTGGACCGACGCCGACCACTTCGGTGACAAGAGCCTGTTCGCCGCCGGCTACGACTACGACCTCGGATGGGACGTGGAGCCGGTCGAGGTGGCCGGCTCCGACGTTTGCCAACTCGGGGGCGGGGCTCGAGGAGGCTTCGGGATCGACGGCTGGTTCATCAACAATCGATTCGAGGTCGTCGACGCGCTGGCCGAGGCCCATTACGCCCGCGCGGCCGACAAGACAGGATACGTCCACGCGCATCTCAGCATCCTCGAACCGATCGTCGGACCCGGGCATTCGTGGTCGACCTGCTCGTCTCCGCCGACACGCCCGAGGCCCAGGTGCTCCTCGCCGATCTCTTGGACCGCTCCCCACGGGAGGACCTCCCGTCTCTGCTGCAGCACCTCGCCCTCCTACGCTCACCGACGCCGGTGACGGCGAAGCTGCTGATCGACCTGCACGCCGCCTCGGCAACGCCGGCTTTCCCGAGGATCTGCCGCGCGTGCTGGCCCTGGCCTCCGACGAGGATCTCGACGTGCGAACCGACGTGGTCAACGCGTTGCGCTTCTACCCGAGCCCCGAGGCGGACGCAGTGGTGTTCGCGGCCCTCGACGACCCGGAGCGGTTGGTCGGTGCCGCCGCGCTGGCGGTGATCGAGGGCTACCGACCCGATGACGCCGCGATCGAGCGACTCGCGGCGCGCGTCATCGCGGAGGACGTCCACCCCGAGCTGGGTGGACCGATCGTGAGCGTGCTCGGCAAGCGGGCGCTCGAGCACCCTGCGCCCCGCGAGGCGCTCGCCGTCCTCTACGCGAGAACCGACGACGCGCGATCGAGGCGACGGATTCGTCGCATGTTGGGCGAGGCCCCCGGACAGCCCGAGGCCTCCGAAGGCTGAACGTGGCGGATGCATGCCCCGGGGCACGGGCGTGTCAGCTCGCGTCGTCGTCGGGCTCGCGCGTGGGGGCTCGATCCGGGAGGGGGCGACCGGAGATCCCCACTCGCGGCGTGTTGGGCCGGGACGCGACGGCCCGCAGATCGTCCACGGTCGGGCGCACCGCCGCGGCGCGGCCGCCCGAGCGTCGTGGGTCGGTGTGGCGCCATGGAGGTTCGGCCCCCACCGCCCTTCGTGCCTCGTTCCCCTCACGCTCGTCGGGGGGTCCGTACTCCCCCGTCACCGGGGCCACCATGGGACCGCCCGGAAGTCCGGGAAGGGCCGACCGCGCGTCGACGGGACCGGGCCGGTCTGCCAACGACGCCGCCACGTAGCTCTGGATCTCCGAGACCACGCGTTCCTCGATCACCGCAAACTCCACGCCCCAGATCCAGTGATCACCGACCCGCGCGACGCGAGCCACGACCCCGTCGGCGTCGTACCACCGAAGCCGCCCGGTTCGATCCGAACGCTCACCCAATGTGAAGTTGACGCGAAGGTACTCCCCGCGTTCGACGGGGACGGAGGTCAGAAAGGCGATGCCGGTCGCGCTGATGTCCACGGCGTCGCAGGCGATCCGCTTCGGGCCGAGATCGACCACGGCGCTTCCGCTCAGCTTGGCGCGGGGCTGGGCCCGCCGTTCTTGCCCCACGTGCACGGCGGACAAAACCTACCAGGCGTCAACGCCCTTGGAGACGGCAAAGATCGTCACCCTGCGCTCGGGGCGGTGGTCTCGCCCCGGGACCGGGACACCCCGCCGGTCGCGCGTCGAGGGTGAGTAGACTTCTCCGGGCCCGCAAGGCGAGCCTCTCTGCCCGATGTCGTCCCACCCCCCATCCCCTGCCTCCCAGTGGGCCACGCTCACCGTGCGTCTGCGCACCGGCTCGATCTCGCTCGCCGAGCTGGCCGAAAGCGCGCATCGACTCGACGATCTCGCGAGCGTCATCGCCCTCGACGAGGCCGTGTCCGGGGTCGAGACCCGCGATCCGCAATCGGGTCACGCCGTCGAGCGACCCGAGCTGGTGATCTACACGCAACCGGCGGCGCTGCCTGCGTTGAAGACCCGCGTCGGCGAGCTCGCCCGACGGTTCGAGCTCACCGTGGATCTGTCGGCCGAGGTTCGCGACGACGAGGACTGGAAGGACACCTGGAAACAGTTCTACCGGCCGCTGCGATTCGGCCGAGACCGCCTGCTCGTCCGGCCGAGTTGGATCGAGCGCCGCCCCGACGACCCGGCCGCGGAAATCCTGATCGATCCGGGCCGTGCGTTCGGTACCGGGTTGCATCAATCCACGCAGCTCTGCCTGGAGCGCTTGTGCATGCTCGCCGATGCGCGGTCCGTCGAGCACGTGCTCGACCTCGGGTGCGGTTCGGGGATCCTCGCTTTGGCCGCGGCTCGCTTGTGGCCGCGAGCGGAAATCCTCGCGATCGACATCGACCCCGAGGCCACCGAGACCGCGCGCGAGAACGCGGCGATCAATCGGCTCGAGGATCGCCTGCGTATCGCCACCGGTGAGCTCGAGAGCCTCGTGGAGGCGAGAGCTCGTTTCGATCTGGTGATCGCCAACATTCGGCCCGAAATCTTGGTGCCGCTGGAAAGCGCTCTGCGAGCGCGGGTGCTGCCGCAAGCGCGGGTGACCCTCAGCGGAATCCTGGATACCGAATCGTCCCGGGTGCTTCGCGCCTACGAAGGTGCGGGCTGGCATCTGGACGACAGCTCCGATGGAGGTGTCCGCACCGACGCTCAGTGGTGCGCCATCGACCTCGTCGCTCCGAGTCCGATGCTCCCATGACCGTGCGCGCCTTCATACCCCCGGGGACCGCCGTCGGGGCCGACGCCTTCGTGCGACTGTCGCCCGAAGAGGCCCACTACGTGATCCGCGTGCGTCGGGCACGGGTCGGAAGCGTGCTCGAGCTGCTCGACGGGATCGATGGGATCCACCGCGCCGAGGTCGTCGACGCCGATCCCCGAGCGTGCCGGGTTCGGATCCTGGGGGCCATCGAGGTTCCGCCCACTCCCCCTTTGGAGCTCGCCCTCGCGCTGGTCGATCCCAAGGCGACCTTGACCGCCATCGAACGGGCGTGCGAGATGGCCGTGACGAAGATCGTGCTCGTCGCCAGCACACGCAGCCACTTCGGACCGCCTTCGGTCACGCGAATCCGCAGCGTGATTCGCTCCGCGCAGCGCCAGTGCGGCCGGCCGGTGCCCCCCGCCCTCGAAGGCCCGCTGCCCCTCGGGGAGTGGCTGAACCGCCCCTCGCCCCTGCCGGGGTTCGTCGCCTCGGTCCGTGACCGGACCGGCTCCTTTCCCGTCGACGTGCGCGAGCACGAGGGGGCACGCCTCCTGGTCGGACCCGAAGGTGGCCTGACCGAAGACGAGGAGACTGCCGCTGTCGCTGCGGGCCTGCATCCGATCGGGCTTTCGCCCTGGATCCTGCGCACCGAGACCGCCGTGGTGGCCGGCCTCGCACGCATCACCGCGGCCTACCAACGCTGAAGCCCGCCCACGGTGCCCGCTTCCGACCTTGCGCACCTCCCGCTGGTCGGTCGCGTCCCGTGCTAAGCTCGGGCGCCATGGCTCGGCGGCGGCCGCCTCCTTCTCGTCGGACATTTTGCCCATCGTGCGACTCGCCGCTCGATCCGAGCCTCTCCACCCATGACGCGCCGACGTGCAGCGCCTGCGGGGAGCCGCTGCTTCCCGTCCACGTGGCGGGATTTTGGCGGCGCAGCGCCGCGTTCCTCGTGGATCTCTGCCTCCTGCTCGTCACTGCCGGCCCGCTCGCGTGGGGCGTGGCCGCGCTCGTGGATCGTCCTCCGCTCTTGGGCGGGGCGACCGGGCTCGACGCGGCGCTGCGGGTCCTCGAGCTGGACGCGAGCGACCTGCTGGGTGCCGTGGCCCCGTTTTGGGTGATGGCGAGCCTGTACATGTTCTTGTTCTGGTCCCTCAGTGGGCGCACGCCCGGGCAGAGGCTCCTGCGCATGCGCGTCGTCGACCGTCATGGGCAGACCCCTCGTCCGCTGTGGTCGCTCTTGCGGGTCGTCGCCCACGCGTTCGGCCTTGCGGCGGGTGCACTGGGGTGGCTGTGGGTCGCTTTCGATTTCGAGCGCCGAGCCTGGCACGATCACCTGGCCCGGACCTACGTGGTGAAGGAAACGTGACGCACCTGCGCCGATACCTCGAGCAGACCGGCGCGCTGGCCCCCGAGCAACTGGATGCCGCACTGCGCCGTCAGCAGATCTACGGCGGGAGTCTGGACACGGTCCTGCTGGAGATGGAGATCTGCGATCCGCAGACGCTCGACGAGCTGCTGACGCAAGCCTGCGGGCTGCCGGTCATGCCGATCGACTACCTCGATGCCGACCACGAACGCCCCTGGACGGCCATCAGCGAGGAGCTCCTCGAGATCGGATGGGCGGCGCCTTTGGGCTACGACGGCCCGACGCTCCTGGTCGCGGTGCATCCCGATCTCCCCAACGAGCGCCTGGGCGCGCTCTATCGATCCGTTCCGGGTGTTCGCCCGCTGGTGACCCCCGAGTGTTGCCTCGAGCGCATCCTCGCCGAGCGCAACGGCTCGGTGGTCCCCCAGCGCTACGCCGTCCTGAGCGCGTCGTATGCGGCGGCGCTGCGCCGCCGCGCCTCGATCTCCGACGTCGGGTACCCGATCCTGCCCGACGTGGGGGCGCCTGCGCCCGAACGCGGCAGCCCACCCGCGGCGACCGCCCGACAGCGCGTCGAGGCACCGTCCGAGGCCGGCGTCCCCCGATGGGTGAACCCCGAGCCGGCGACCGTGCTCTCCGATCCCGAGCCCGTGGTGCTCTCGAACCTCGGGACCATGGTCACCGGCCCGCCCCCGGTGCGCCTGACCCCGCGAGGGACGATGATCGCGCCCGCGAATGCCCTGCGGACCTTCGACGAGGCCGAGATCGCTCGGCGCATGGCGAGCGCCCAAGCGGTGCTGGAGGGCTGCCGGACCCGAGATGCCGCCATCGAGGCCCTCATCCGCGCGGTGATGATCATCTCGCCCCGCGCGGCCTTGTTCCGGATCAAGGACGACAAGCTCATCGGGCTGTCGACACCTCGCACGGGGATCGGTGACGTCACCGACACGGAGGTGAAGGTGCGGCCCGGGACGAAGCTCGCGACCGCCATCGCGGCGGGCCAGTGGAGCGGCAAGACACCCGACGCCGCACTGCAGGCGGTCCTGGGCCTGGCCGGGCCGATTCCGTGCGTCCTCGGGCGCATCGACGTCGTCGGCCGCCCGGTGATGCTGCTGTACGTCGACCACTCCGGCGGCGACTTTTTCCCCGCCGAACGGGGGCTGATCGACGAGCTGTGCCAGAGCACGAGCAAGACGCTCGCGACCATCCTCGAGCTGCGCCGCGCGGCTCGACGCTCGGCTCCCCCGCCTCCACCCGCCCGGCCCGCCAAGCAGGCCACCCCGGTGGTCTCGGTTCCCCCGGCTCGATCGACACCGCCCGACGAGCAGGCCGCTGCGGTCGTGTCGGCCCGCCCGGCCCCACCGACACCATCCGACGAGCAGGCCGCTGCGGTCGTGTCGGCCCGCCAAGCCCCACCGGCACCGCCCAACGACCAGGCCGCTCCGGCGGCGTCGACCCGCGCCGCTGCACCCGCACCGCCCGAGACGAAGGGCAGGCCGACCGCGACGCCGGCCCCTTCCGACGCATCGATCGGCCCTCCGCCGGAGTACGGGACCTCCCGTGCGGCGAGTTGGGGTGCCCCACCGCCACGCCTGCGCGAGGCCCTCGAGAGCGAAGGG
>CAZYSW010000242.1:0-8582 GCA_964650105.1 uncultured Nannocystaceae bacterium | reverse complement strand
CCTAGGCTACCAGGGCGCCCACGGCGACGCTTGGCAGGCGTTGGCGCACGAGGTGGAACAGGGCGCGGGTGCAACGTAGACTGGTTGCCGTGACCGCCGAGGCGAAGAAAATCTTCGAGCAAGCCCTCGCCCTTCCCGAGCAGGAGCGCCGCTACGTCGCGGAGGCTCTTCTCGACAGCGTGGCCGAGACCTCCGAGCACGAGATCGATCCGGCGTGGCGCGAGGAGGTGCTGCGCCGGATCGAGGAGGTTCGTAGCGGGGAGGTCCAGCCCGAGTCTCTGTCCGAGGTTCGCCGTCAGATCCGAGAAGCGCTGGCCCGGTGAAGGACGAGATTCGCTTCCACCCCGCGGCACGGGCGGAGGCCGTGGCCGCTGCCGTGAGCAAATCGTGAACTGTCCTCGGGGTGCGGCTCCGGCCGGAGCCGCATCCCTTCCTTCTCCCGGCAGCGCGAGATCTCGTCAGGAAGGACAGTCGCGATGAGCGCGTACCGCGTACTTGAAACGCCTACTGGGCGGGTCGTCGAGATCGGCCCCGACCTTTTCCATCGCTACCTGGCTAGGCTGATGAAGCGCGACGGCATCGACCCGCTCGAAGTCGTCGCCCGCATCCTCGTTCCGTTCAAGGCCGAGGCCGTCATCCGCAAGGGATGCGGGTTGATCCGGCTGTACCTGCCGCCTCGAAAGTCGGCGGCCTGATGGCTACCCGTCGCAAACGTCGTCGCAAGCGCCAGCCCAACAGGTACGCTTCCGTTGACCGTCGAGCCGTTCGGGAGCTCCGGCCGGCGGCACTGACGGTCCTACTGGCGATCACGTTGTGGGCGCCTCTTCGTCGAGGCGAGAGCCCCCAAGGCGAGGTGATCGCCTCGTATGCCGAGGTCGCTGAGGCGGCCGGGCTGTCCGAGTCACACGTTCGGCGACAGGTCCGTGCCCTCGAAGGCCGGCGCTACTGGGTGTCGAGGCTTGCGGGTGGCGTCGAGGTGGCGTCGGAGTTCGCAGGGTGATGCCCAACGTTTCGTGCCGGCGGTGGTGGCGGGCGGCGCGCACGGCCGCAGCCCGAGCATCGTGGTGCGATTGCGGAATCGGACCGGGACGCGGAGCGCGGGGCCGCGCGGTCGGGGCTGGATTGCGGGATCGGCAACCGGTGTGGACGGGCGGATTTCTTGGGGGGGGCGGGGGAGCGTGTTATCGGGCGAGGGTGTCGGGAATGTCCGCCGGCGAAGAATCCGAAGTGCCCCGCATGGAGCTGCTCGTGTACGTGCGGAACTATGGGGGGCGGGAGCGCGGCAGCACGTACGTGGGGGCCTCGATCGGGGCTTCGGTGGCCGTCGAGCACCCCGAGGCCCGCGGGGAGCTGACGTCGATGGCCGAGTTTCGGGTCGCCGCCGAGGTCGACGATCCGGTCGAGGCGCTGCGCGATGCGGTCGAGCAGGTCTTCGCGCTGCTCGGCAGCGCGCCGCACCATCGCACGATCTATTACGCGAGCCGCTGCAGCGCGCTGCGGGTGCGGCTGGAACCCGGGTTCGATGCCCCCCACCAGATCGAGGCCGAGCTGGCCGAGATGTTGGCGCTGTGCAGCCCGCGGGTGTACGCGTCCGCCAAGCGGCCGCGGCTCGTCGCGGTGCCCGTGCAACCCTGAGCCGACGCCCGGCGCGCACTGGTGGTTCGCTTGCTTCGCGGAGACCCGCGCGTGTGCTGCAGAGGGCTCAGCCGGCCATGGGGGACCAAGTGCCGCGGTCGACCTTGTCCGCGGAGGAGACCGGGAGCTCGTCGACCTGCTCGACGTTCACCGCGATCGTCGGTGACGGCAGTCGACTCACCAACCAGTACTCCAGGGCCTGCGGGTCGAAACGCTCGGGGCCCGACGGCACCACGTAGGCGTGGAGCTCCAGCTTTCCGGCATCGCCCAGCCGCCCCTTGACCAGCGCTCGGGAGACGCGTGCGTTCGATTCGAGAAGGACTTCGATTTCTTCGAGATCGACGGGCCGCCCTTCGATCTTTACGCGTCGATCCAGTCGTCCGAGGAGCTCGAGGTGCCCGAGGGTGGTCCAGGCCACGCGATCACCGGTTCGGTAGAGGCGATCGCCCAGACCCGGCATGGAGGGCACGACGAACCGACCCACCGTGAGCTCGGGGAGGTGGTGGTAACCCTCCGCGAGACAGGCGCCGCCGATGTACAGCTCACCGCTGCCGCCCACCGGCGTGCATCTGTGCTCCTCGTCGAGCACCACGGCGAGCGCGTTGTGGATGGGCTCCCCCAGCGGAATGGAGGCGGTTTCGGTGGGGATCGACAGCAGCCTTTCGTCGACGCGTTGCACGAGCGAGCAGATGGTCGCTTCGGAAGGCCCGTAGAGGTTCCAGACCGCCGAGCAGCGGTCGAGGAGCGCTCCGGCCACGCGTCGGCTGAGCGGCTCGCCCCAGCACCACGCCGAGAAGTTCGTGCGGCCCGGCCAGCCCTCCGCGAGTAGACGATGCCAGGTCAGCGAGGTGCACGGCGTCCCGGACGATGCCTCGCGGGGCGATGACGACACAGCCCCCGCAGTACAGAGGCAAGAGGAGCTGCAGCGTCGCCACGTCGACCCCCAGCGGCGCGACCGCCAGCATCCGATCGCCCTCGCCGAATCCCGGCCGTCGCTGCAAGCTGCCGAACAGATTGGCGAGGGCGGCGTGACGGATCCGGATGCCGGCGGGTCGATCGCCCACGCGTAGGCACCCGTAGGTGACGTAGGCGGGATCGGAGGGGCGCACTACGGGCAGGGCGACACTTTCGTCGATCGGCTCCTCGGTGTTCACGTACACGACCGAGCGTTGCAACGCCTCGAACGGGTGGGACGTCGACGGCTCGGCGACGACGAGCCGGACGTCGGCTTCGTCGAGGATTTCCCGGAGGTCGGAGGGGGGCTCGTCGGCGATGGGCAGAAAGCAGGCCCCTGCGCGCAGCACCCCGAGCAGGGCCACGGGCATCTGCGGTCTGCGTCGGGTGCACACGGCCACGGGATGGCCCTTGCCGACGCCGCGCGCCAGCAGGCGCCGGGCGAGCGTGGCCGAGCGACGCTCGAGCGTCGCGTAGTCGACGTGGTCGTCACCCGAGGTGATGGCGATCGCCTCCGGATCGCGGGCTACGTGCGCGGCGAAGGCGTCCAAGAGGGTCGTACGCGCCAATTCGGGTGCGACCGGACCCCGCAGGATCGGCGTCGGCTCGGACATGTGGGGCGCGACCATCGGCTCCTCGTGATACGGCCTACGACGAGCCGGTGGCGTCGCTGACGGTTTCGAGCGTTCGCCGCCTCTCGGCGGGCCTCCGCCGGGCGCGACACGCCCGGCGCCGCTCGTCGGCGACGGGGACGCTCGGGGGGCACGGCCAGCACGAAAACGACGGCATCGTCGTGACGGCGGCGACGCCAGTCCATGTTAAGGTCGGCGATCTCGTGGCCAAGCTCTACTTTCGATACGGCACCATGGACAGCGCCAAGACGCTCAACCTCTTGGCGGTCGCGCACAACTACCGCAAACAGGGAAAGCGGGTCGCCTTGCTCAAGCCACGGGTGGACGATCGCTTCGGCCAGCGCGACATCGCGTCGCGGTCGGGGCTGCGGGCCGAGGCGGACCTGTTGGTGGATGCCGACACGGTGCTGGATCCGGAGCGCTTCGAAGGGCTCGACTGCGTGTTGGTGGACGAGGCTCAGTTCTTGGCGCCAGCGCTGGTCGAGCAGCTACGCATGCTGACGCTCACGACGAACGTGCCGGTGATCTGCTACGGGTTGCGAACGGACTTTCGCACCCGTTCCTTTCCGGGCGCGCAGCGCTTGATGGAGCTCGCGGACACCATCGAGGAGGTCAAGGTGACGTGCGGGTACTGCGATCGGAAGGCCGTGTTCAACCTGAGGACCGCGGGCGGGGAGGCGGTGCTCGAGGGGGAGCAGGTCGCCCTCGGAAACGAGGAGTACGCGCCGGTGTGCTGGCGCCACTACGTGGAGCGGGCGACCCCCGAAGGCCTGAAACGCATGGGCTTTTCTCTCCCCGGCCGCTGATGGCGCAGCGTGGGATTTGACGGCCGGGCACCGACGCGGGTACCCATCGCTCTCGCCATGTTGGGCACGTTGTTTCGCCGAGTGACGATCAGGACCCTGGACACCGTGGTGGATCAGGCGCGGCGATCGGAGCGTGCTCCGCTTCGGTTGCTCGCGGGCGCGATCGATCGCGTGCGCCCCGTCGTGGGGCTCGATCGGGTGCGACGGGACGGTCCGTTGCCGCCCTGGAAGCCGCAGCATCCCGATCGCCCGATGTGGGAGTCGGACCGCAAGAAGCTACACAAGTGGCAGGTCGATCAGGGAATCATCGCGGATGGCGAGGCCACCCCGGCCGCACCCGTGCCTGCGCCCGCCCAGCAGGACGCGCCGGTCAAGGTGTACTTCAAGCGCGGTTGCCCCCACGCCCGCGCGGCACTGGATCTGTTGCGGGAGCGAGAGATCCCGTTCGACGAGATCGATTTCAAGGACGACGTGGCCACCCAGAGCTGGCTGCAGATCGTGACGGGCCGCAAGACCTCGCCGCAAATCTTCGTGAAGGGCGAGCACATCGGGGGCTACGACGAGTTGCGAGCCCTCGACCAGAAAGGGGAGCTGCTCGCCCGCGTCGGCTCGGTCGGCAAGGAAGGCCGCGGGCGCGTCAAGCTTCCGGTGGTTCATCCGGAGCGCTCGCCGTTCGAGGGGCTCGAAGTCGAGGTCTCGGCGGGTGGCGAGCGTCTGGAGGGCCAGGCGCTGATCGAGGAGGTCGAGCGCGTGCTCGACGAGTGTCGCCCCCTGGTGAAAGCCGACGGGGGAGACATCGAGTTGCTCGACGTGGTGGGGGACGTCGTGCACGTGCGGCTCACCGGGAACTGCATCGGATGTCCGAGCTCGCAGGCCACGTTGCGCCACGGCATCGAGCGCCGGCTCAAGGCACGCATCCCGCAGCTTTCGGGGATCGCCTCGCCCCAGCTCTGAGCCCGTCACCGACGCGGGTCATGCGCGCACTCTGGCGCTCCGCGCAGAATGCGTGATCGCGCCGTCGAGCGGCGGATGCGTGAACGACGCTGTACGCCGACCGGCGTTTGAGGCGGGCTTCTCGGGCCCGGCGTGACGGCGCTCAAAAAGGCCTTGCGGGCTTCTTGCGAGGCCTGTCGGGGCGTGCGACAACGGCGGCCAGGATCACTGACACGCGTGTCAGTGACGATGGTGTCAGTGACGATGGCGTCACTGACGGATCCGTCAGCCAACCAGATGCAGCCCGAGGAACCCGCACCGATGGCCACCACGACAGCGCACCGCGACCATCTCCTCAAGGTCATTCAGCAGCCCGAGATCCAGCAGCTCCTCGACGAGAAGCGACGCGAGCTCTCCGAGGAAGAGGGCGTCAGCTTCAGGTCGGTGAACCTGCAATTCCAACGACCGGTCGAGCACGACTTCACCGCGGAGCAGCGGCCACACACCACCCTTTTGTTCGGGGGGTTCACGTTCCGGCACGAGTACCTGATCAAGTGTGCGTTCGAGAACCTCGGCTACAAGACCGAGGTCCTTCCCACGCCCAACACCGGTGCCTTCCAGACCGGCAAGGAGTACGGCAACAACGGGCAGTGCAACCCCACGTACTTCACGGTGGGCAATCTCGTGCAGTACCTGCAGTACCTGCGCGACGAGAAGGGCATGTCGACCGAGGAGATCATCGACAAGTACTTCTTCGTGACCGCCGGGGCGTGCGGGCCCTGCCGGTTCGGGATGTACGAGGCGGAGTACCGGTTGGCGCTGCGCAACGCGGGGTTCGACGGGTTCCGGGTGCTTCTGTTCCAGCAAAAAGGCGGGCTCAAGCAAGCCGACGTCGAGGCCGGGCTGAACCTCAACGTCGACTTCTTCATGGGGATCGTCAACGCCATCAACATGGGCGACCTGCTCAACGAGCTCGCCAACCAGATCCGCGCCTACGAGGTCGTCCCGGGACAGACCGACGACGTCCTCAACCAGGCCCTGTTCTTCTTGGGCGAGGCGATGAAGCAAAAGAAGCTCGCGGCGGTGGACGGCAAGCTCCGCGAGATCGTGACCGCCCGCAAGCCAGAACTGGTCGACACCCTCGACATGCTGGTCAAGTTCGTCGACCAGCTCACCTCGGAGGACTACACCGAGCCGCTGCGGGAAGTCGCTCGGCGCATGAACGAGGTGGAGGTCGATCGCCTGCAGCCCAAACCCGTGGTGAAGATCACCGGCGAGTTCTGGGCCCAGACCACCGAGGGGGACGGGAACTTCAACATGTTCCGGTTCCTGCAGACCGAGGGCGCCGAGATCATCACCGAGCCGATCGCGACCTGGCTCACCTACATGCTGTGGCAGGAGAAGATCAAGGCCAAGGACCGGCGCCTCATCGACGAGACGGAGTCGGACCTCAAGTGGTACGAGCTGGGCAAGCGCCTGCGGCTGGACGCCAAGTACTTCAAGAAGCGGGCGGCGATGGAGTTCGCGGACCGGGTGTATCGCCGCGAGTACGACCGCATGCGAGAGGCGCTCGGTGGAACCACCCACGAGATCGTGGACATGTTCGAGATGGAGCGCCTGGCCCACGAGTTCTATCACACGCGCTCCGAGGGCGGTGAGGGGCACCTCGAGGTGGCCAAGAACATCTACTACACGGTCAAGGGCATCGCCCACATGGTGCTCTCCCTCAAGCCCTTCGGATGCATGCCGAGCACCCAGAGCGACGGGGCTCAGTCCGCGGTGATCAACCACTTCCGGGACATGATCTACCTGCCGATCGAGACGTCGGGCGAGGGCGAGATCAACGCCCACAGCCGGGTCCAGATGGCACTCGGGGAGGCCAAGGCCAAGGCCAAGGCCGAGTTCAAGCAGGTCGTGGACGCCTCGGGGTACTCGCTCGAAGAGCTGCGTGCCTTCCAGGACATGCGGCCCGAGGTGAAGCGACCCCTCTATCACATCCCGCACTACGACGGGATCGTGGGTACCGGGGCCCGCTTCGCCCGACACCTGGCCGAGCGCATGAAGGCCGAGGGCATTCGGCCGGGTGAGCTCCTGGCCGGGCAGCGCACCGCCGCAGAGATGGCTGCGGAGTGACGGCCGACGACGCGCGAGCACGCACCAACGACGACCCCGAGGACCTCTCATGAGCGAGCGACAGTTCCGCATCGGATTCGATCTCGGTTCCACCACGGTGAAGGCGGTGGTGATCGACGACGCCACCGACGAGATCGTGTGGCAGGACTACCGGCGTCACGACAGCAAGCAGGCCGAAAAGGCCATGCAGATGCTGCAGGACATCGAGCGCGACGCGGGGGTGAACGCGAGCAACACCCGGATCTTCATCACGGGCTCGGGCGGTGCCAACGTGGGACGCCACATCGGGGCCAAGTTCGTGCAGGAGGTCAACGCCGTCTCGCTGGCGGTGGAGAAGCTGCACCCCGAGGTGAACTCGGTGGTGGAGCTCGGGGGGCAAGACGCGAAGATCATCGTCTTCAAGCCCGATCCGGAGACGGGGCGCAAGAAGAAGATCCCGTCGATGAACGACAAGTGCGCCGGCGGGACCGGAGCGGTCATCGACAAGATCAACGCCAAGCTCAAGCTGCCACCCGAGCAGCTCTGCAACGCGGAGTATCACGGGCTCAAGCTGCACCCCGTGGCGGGCAAGTGCGGTGTGTTCGCCGAGACCGACATCAACTCGCTGCAGAAGATGGGGGTGCCCGCCAACGAGCTGCTCGCCTCGCTGTTCGAATCGATCATTCAGCAGAACCTGGCGGTACTGACCCGCGGGCACACGCTCATGCCCTACGTGATGCTGCTCGGCGGCCCGAACACCTACATCAAGGGCATGCAGGACTGCTGGAGAGCCAACATCCCGCCCATCTGGGAAGAGCGCGGCGTGGAGCTGCCGCCGTGCGACGATCCGGCGGACCTGATCATCGTCCCGAAGAACGCCCAGTACTACGCGGCCATCGGTGCCGCGGAGTTCGGCAAGTCCGAAGACCAGGGCGTCGGCCGCTACCGCGGCCTCGATGGCCTCGTGTGGTACCTCGACGTCGGGCGCAAAGAAGAGAAGAAGAAGGCGGGGGGCAAGGCGCTGTCCAAGAGTCCCGAGGAGCTGCAGCGCTTCCTCGAGGACTACGCGCCCGAGCCCTTCGAGCCGGCCAAGTTCGAACCCGGGCAGGTGGTGCGCTGCTTCATGGGCATCGACGGCGGATCGACCTCGTCGAAGGCGGTGCTGATCGACGAGGACGCCAACGTCCTGTGCAAGGTCTACCAGCTCTCCAAGGGGAACCCCATCGAGGACACCAAGGATCTGTTCGCCGATCTACAGGCGCAGGTGGAGAGCGCCGGCGCCAAGCTGGAGATCCTGGGCATCGGGACCACGGGGTACGCCAAGGACATCCTCAAGGACGTGCTGCGGGCCGATGCCGCCATCGTGGAGACCGTGGCGCACTGCGAGAGCGCGTTGCACTTCTACGACGACGTCGACGTGGTGTGCGACGTCGGCGGGCAGGACATCAAGATCATCATCCTCAAGAACGGGAAGGTGAAAGACTTCAAGCTCAACACCCAGTGCTCGGCG
>CAZYSW010000241.1:0-8591 GCA_964650105.1 uncultured Nannocystaceae bacterium | reverse complement strand
CGACACGACGAGCCCGGGCGTCACCTCGGCCGACACCGCCGACACGAGCCCGACCTCGTCGGACGACGGTACGAAGTTCGACCTGGAAGTCGAGCCTTCGACGGGCGACACCGGCACGGTCCCGCCGAGCTGCAAGGTCGTCGACGACATGGATGCCGTCGGAGACTGCACCCAGGACGCACCGCCGGACGCCTTCGAGCCGGTCACGCAGTGGGATTTCGTCGGCCCGCAGGGTTTCCACGAATCGATCGTGACGCCGCTGGTGGCCAACATGACCGATGACAACGGCGACGGTGAGATCGACCTGTGCGACATCCCCGACGTGGTCGTCGTCGCCGGCCCCCCCTCCGGGGACACGCCGCCGGCTCGTATCTACATCCTGGACGGCGCCACGGGGGTCCCCCACTACGACACCGGGAGCGAAATGGTCCAGTGGGGTGGCACGCCGGCACTCGGAGACATCGATGGCGACGGACTGGTGGAGATCGTGACGAGCCGCCCCGGCGGGCCGGCTCTGCTGGTGGCCTTCGAGCACGACGGAACGCTCAAGTGGGAGAGCACGGCGATCTGGCAGGCGGCCCAATCGAGCGCCGTCGCCCTGGCCGATGTCGACGTCGACGGGGACGTGGAGATCATCGCCGGCAGCAACCTGTTCGACCACGAGGGAAACCTGCTTTGGAGCAAGCCGGGGGACCAGACCTACTCCGCCTCGGTCGCGGCGGATCTCGACGGCGACGGTCCGATGGAGATCCTCACCGCGACGGGCGTCTACCGGGCCGACGGATCGCTCTACTGGAGCCTGCCCCCCGGCACCACCGGTTGGGCGCATTCGCAGGTCGCCAATCTCGACGACGACCCCGAGCCCGAAGTGCTCTACGCGGTGAACAACGGCATCATCCTGCTCGAGCACGACGGGACCGTCGTGTGGGGACCTACGGCGCCCGCCCAAACCCCCACCGACATGAACCGACCCCTCAACATTCACAACTACGACCTCGACCCCGAGCACGAATTCGGGGCCGCCGATCCGGCCCACTACGGGATTTACAACCCGGATGCGTCCGCGGTCTGGATCGCCGACGTCCTCGACTCCAGCGGCCAGTCGGGGGGGACGGCGTTCGACTTCATCGGGGCCGGGGTGGCCCAGTCCATCTACATGGACGAGAGCACCGTCTACGTCTTCGACGATGTCGGCGCTGTGCTGATGGAGATCCCGTACAAATCCGGGACGATCATCGAGTACCCCACCGTTGCCGACATCGACAACGACGGCTCCGCGGAGATCCTCATCGTGTCGAACACCCTCTTGTACGGAGGCCTGGCCCCGTTCACGGTGCGCGCGGTCCGAGACGTCGAAGACCGCTGGGTCCAGGCCCGACGGATCTGGAACCAGCACACGTATCACGTCACCAACGTCCGCGAGGACGGCACCATCCCGCAGCACGAACCCAAGCACTGGCACCTGCTCAACACGTTTCGCACGCAGGCGCAGATCGAGGGCGGTGGGCTGTGTCAGCCACGCCCGCGCGGGTGAGGCCGGACCCCCGAGGGGGCTCGACACGAAGCTGGAGGTCGGTGCCGCTCAGGGCAGCGCCCGCGTGGCAACTCGATCGGGGGGCGCGTGGTCGGCCTGGCTGCGGGTCCACTTCGTCCAGCCGATGAGTGTCGTCATCGAGAGCGCTCCGGCGAGGGCGGCGATCGCCAGGCGACGCCCGTCGCTGTGCACCGCGCGATGCCATCCCGCGACCTCCAGCAAGAGTGCGAGCCCGAGGACCGCCCACGCGAGCAAGGACGTCCAGAACGAAGCGCCCGCCCCGAGGGCGACCAACGCGACCAGGCCCGCCGCTGCGGGTAGCCAGCGGACGGACCCGAAGCCGCCGAGGGGCGGGGTCGAGGAGTCGGTGGCGTGCGTGTGGAGGCCCACGCCTCGCTCCTATCTCGACACCGTCGCCACGAGCAAGAAAACGGCGTGCACGAACGTCCCGACGCCGCGGACGTCGACCGGGCCGTGGTCGCCGCATGACGCGACTTCCACCGTGGCCTGCTAGGCTACGGAGGTGGAAAACGCGGAGATTGCATCGATCCTCGAGCGGTCGCCCACCATTGCGGTGATCGGTGCACACCGCGACCCGGGTCGGGCTGCCTACTACGTTGCGGACTACCTGCGGCGGCAAGGGTATCGGGTGTTGCCGGTCAATCCTCGGTTCGCGGGCCAGCAGCTCTTCGGCACCCGCGTGTGCGCCAGCGTTCGCGACCTTCGAGAACCCGTGGACATGGTGGTCCTCTTTCGGCGAGCCGACGCAGTGACCGACCACGTGCCGGAGATCCTGGCCATGCGGCCGCGACCGCGGGTGGTGTGGATGCAACTCGGGATCCGCAACGCGCAGGCCGCCCGTGTGCTGGAGGGCGAGGGGATCACCGTCGTGCAGGACCGTTGCACCATGGCCGAGCACCGACGTCTGGCGCTCGGTCCTCCCCGCGCGCGTGGAGACGGGGCCTGACCGCTCGAGGTCGAGCCCCGACGACCGTCGGTGGGGCGACGGGCTGCCGGCGGTCCTGCCAGCCGGGGATCGGAGACGTCGCGGGGGGAGAGGACGCGGTGATCGACGGCGCCCGACAAGGTCGCGAGACCGAAGGAAATTCGGGCCTTTGGGTGTCGAGCAACGCAGGCGGTGTCGGTGGGGACGGTGTCATCGCCTCGCGGGACGTCCCCGAGACCCTGCTAGGCTCGGGCCGGTGACCGCGTTCGACGATCGACCGCTTCGCGGCGTCCGGGTGCTCGACCTCACGCAGAACCTGCCCGGCCCCTACGCGACGATGATGCTGCGCGCGATGGGGGCGGAGGTGATCAAGGTCGAGCCGCCGCGGGGCGATCCGGCGCGGGCGTTCGGAGGCCTCTTCGAGATCGTCAACGCCGGCAAGAAGTCGGTGGTGCTCGATCTCAAGGACGAGGCCCAGCGCGAGGTCCTCGGGGAACTCGTGCGAAGCGCTGACGTCCTGGTCGAGGGGTTTCGACCGGGCGTCATGGAGCGGTTCGGTTGGGGACCGAGCACGGCCACCGAACGCAACCCGAGGCTGGTCTATTGCTCGATCAGCGGGTTCGGACGAGACGGGCCCTATCGAGATCACCCGGGGCACGACCTGAACTATCAGGCCATCGCGGGCGTCTGCGACATGACTCGAGACGACCGTGGGCGGCCGGAAGGCGCGGCCCTCCCCATCGCGGACCTCTCGTCGTCCTTGACCGCGGTCTCGAGCATCCTGGCGGCGCTGCTCGCCCGCCACACCACGGGACGGGGACGAGTCATCGACGTCGCGATGGTCGATGCGGTCTTGTCTTGGACGTACGTCTGGGGCCGCGGGCTCTCGCCACCTCCACCGCGGCCGTCGTCCACGCTCCGGGCGATCGCCCGCGCGCTGGAGGACGGTGCAGCGAAGCAACCGCGTGGCCTCGGGTCGCTGGTGGACGCCGTGGCGCGCACGCTTCGATCCCCGCGGGTCGCCGAAGGTGCCGACCGTCTCGGAGAACGCCTCCGAAACGCGACGCCCGTGCAGGCGCTGGCCCGACGCCGTCTGTACGCGCTGCCCAACTATGCCCTGTACCGCACGCGAGACGATCGGTGGCTGTCGGTGGCAATCGTCGACGAGCAGAAGTTCTGGCGGGCGCTGTGCGAGACGCTCGGCGTGCCCGCGTTGGGGGCCATCCCCTGGAGCGGACGACTGGTCGCCTCCGCGCCCCTGCGGCGTCTGTTGGCCGCCCTCTTCGCGCGGCGAGACCTGGAGACCTGGATGACCGCGTTGGATCGAAAGCAGATCCCGGTGACCCCCGTGCTCACGCTCGACGAGGCGCTCGTCGATCCGCAGCTTCGCATGCGTCGCGCCGAAGCGCGGCACGTCCGGGGACCGTTTCCCCTCTCGCCGGCCGTGGATGAACCCGCGCCCGCCCTCGGCGAGCACAACGAGGAGATCCTGGGAGCCTCGGCTGCTCGGGCGGCGGGCGCGTCGAGGGCGAAGACCACCGATTGAAAGCGCGTGTCGGCGTCGTAGTCTCTCGCGCAGGAGCACCATGCCGGCGGACGTGAACGTGAATCCCAAGGCGTCGATGGACGCGTTGCTCCTCCCGAGTTGGAAGGTGCTGGTCGGAGCCGCCTTGCTCGCGACCGCTGGATGGCGACATCCGTTCGCGCGCGGTCTGACGGTGGGCGCCGGAGGGTTGGGCGCGTTCGTGCTGGCGCGGCGCTGGCTGGCATCGCGCGAGCGGCGGGCCGAAGCGAGAGGTACCGAGCGCCGCAAGCCGTCGGCGAGGGTATCGCGTCCCTTTCAGGTGGTGGAGACCACGCGCGAGCCGGAGCCGTTCGACGTCGTGGACATCGCGTCCGAGGCGTCCTTTCCCGCCAGCGATCCACCGGCGTTCATCGGTCGGAGGGCGACCTCGCGGACCGCCGCCGGGGCGCACACCACCGAGCGGCAGGGCGACGGACCCGAGGACGAGTGGAGCCCGCGGGAACCCGAGCACCGCGCCAACGACCGGAGATGAGGCCGACGCCGCGAGACCAGGCGGTGTCAGGGCCGGCGCGCGAGGGCCGAGAAGTGCCCGATCGCCGCGTCGACGTCGTCGGCGGTGGTCGACCAGCCCAGGCTCCAACGGATGGCTCCGCGGACGCGCTCCTCGTCGTCCGGATACGCGGCGGCGACGACTGCCGAGCGAGCGTCGATGCGTTGCCGACACGCGGAGGTGCGGGCGACGTGCACGTCGACCAGATCCAGCGCGTGCTCCAGCGCGCGTGCCTCGATGCCGGGACACGAGACGTTCACGATCGCGCCCTGCCAGGTCGTACCGGCGTTGTGGAGGAGATCCGGCCGCGCCTGACGGAGGCCTTCGAGGAGGCGACGACCGAGCGTGACGGCGCGCCGCTCGGCCTCGGCGCGTCGGGGTCGTCGAGCCTCGCACGCCGCCCCCAGACCAATGGCGGCCAGCCAAGGCGGCGTTCCGGCACGTTCCAGCTCCTGCGCCTGCCTCGGCGGTGGAACCCGCAGGACGCCCACACCCGGTGGGCCGCCCATCTTCGGACCCGACACCGCCACGAAGGTTCGAGGGCCGAACAGGGGCCGCACATCCAGCCACGCGGCGGCCTGGACCGCGTCGATCACCCACCACACGTCCGGTTCGGCCTCGGCCATGGCCCGCGCCAGATCGGGCACCGTGCCGAGCTCGTGGTTGAGCGCCGACACGGCGATGACGCTCGCACCTCGACTGGCGGTGACGAGCGCCGCGAGATCGAGATCCCCGGCCGGGGCCTCGATCCACCGCGCTTCGCGCCCGCTCGCCTCGGCGCGCTCGAAAAGCTCCCGGACCGCGGGGTGCTCGATCCGGCTGGACACCATCGCTCCGGGCCGATCCGCGAGCGCATACGAGAGCGCGCGCACCAGAGCATCGGTTCCACCGCACGTCCACACCAGCTCCGACGGCGAGCAGCCCAAAGTCTCTGCGACCTGATTGCGTGCGTGCTCGAGGGCTGCACGACATCGCCGCCCCACCGCGTGCACCGAGGCCGGATTGCCCCATGCCGTCCGCGCTGCCTCGGCCATGGCTTCCAGCGCCGCCGCCTCGATGGGCGTCGCCGCAGCGTGGTCGAAGTAGGGCACCCGGGTCTCGTAACACTCGGGGGGCGTCTCGCACCACCGGGGCGCTGATGGCCGTCGCCTCGTCGCGAGCACGGCGCGCGCGTTCGACCCGGCCCGCCGGCATGCTAGCCCGCCCGCAAAGAGGGTCCCCATGGCAGACGCGACCACCGAGGCGGCGCACGCGGGGCGGCACGCCGAGCGCCCTTGGAAGCTCGGCAAGGGCGGATGGAAGCAGGTGGCGCGCCGCGTGGGCCACGAAATGCGCGACGAGCAGCACTCGCTGGCCGCGGCCGGCACGGCGTTCTTCGTCTTTCTGGCGATCTTCCCCGCGCTCGTCGCCCTGATCGCGCTGTACGGGTTGTTCACCGACCCTGCGCAGATCGAGCCGCAGGTGTCCGCGCTCGAAGGGCTCTTGCCTGCGAGCGCGCTCGACCTGCTGCGCGCCCAGATGCAACGCCTGGCTGAGACCGCACCGGGGCAGCTCGGCATCAGCGCCATCGTCGGTATCCTCGTCGCCTTGTGGAGCGCCAACAAGGGCATGAAGGGCATGGTCAAAGCGCTCAACTTCGCCTACGGAGAGGACGAGGACCGCAACTTCCTCGAGCTCAACGGTGTCACCCTGGCGCTCACCTTGGGCGGCATCGTGTTCGTCGCGGTCCTGGTGTTCGGGGTGGCCGTGATCCCGGGGATGCTCGACGCTTTGGGCCTGGGCGGCACCGCACGTGCGGCCATCGACTGGCTGCGCTGGCCTGTCCTCGCCCTGATCCTCATCGGAGCGCTGGCCGTCCTGTATCACTACGGCCCCGATCGCGATCGTCCACGATGGAGTTGGGTCACTCCCGGCGCCGTCGTGGCGACGATCGTCTTTCTTATCGCGTCGGCCCTGTTCTCTTTGTACGTCTCGATGTTCGGCAACTACAACGAGGTCTACGGTTCGGTCGGGGCGGTGGCGGTCTTGATGTTGTGGCTGTACATCGGGGCGTGGTCCGTGCTCCTGGGGGCGGAGACCAACGCCGAGGCGGAGCGCCAGACCCGTCGCGACACCACCATCGGACGATCCGAGCTGCCCCGAGGCGGTGCCCGACCGGCCGATACCACGGCGTGACCCTGACCCGCGCCCGGCAGGGTCGCGGGAACGCTTCGCGAGGCGATCGATACCGTCCCCGATGACGCCGGCTGCGTTTGCTCGACGCTCGCAACCGCCGGACACCCCTTCGGTCTCGTGGCCTGCCAGCGCCGCCGCCGACGGCGTTCTCACCCCACGCGACGTCTCCGAACCCTACTCGCGATCGACGGCATACAGACTGGTCAGCGGGACGTCGTCGAGGGTGATCACCGCCCGGGGAGCGGTGGTCCCCAACGCGTTCCACACCTCCACCTCGTTCGCGGTCATGTGCAGCTCGTGGAACAACAGCGCCGTCCGGGCCCGAGACAACGGTACCGCGCCGAGCCCTTCGGGCCAGGATCCGTCGCGGACATACTGCTTGCGCGCCAGATCGTGAAGATCGTGCAGGTAGAGCGCACCCCCCAGCTCCTGGGCCGTGGGGAGCATGGGGCGTGCCGCGTGACCCCAAAATCCGCGGTTGAGTCCCCAGGAGGCTGCGCCGCGGGGTCCTCCGACCAGCGGGGCGTACTGCGACAGGGTGTAGGGGTGCCCGTCGATCGTGGCCATGCCGGCGGGTAGCAGCAGAAGCGAAAGCGCGACCGGTCGCAGGATCGGCCGTCGCCACCGCGCCGGAGCGGTCTTCCACAGAGCTCCCCAGCCTGTCGCGGCCGCAAGGGCCAGGAACGGATACGCGGTCAACCAGTGCTTGGTGCCCCCGAAGATCGGCGTCGAGGGAAGGGCGATGAGAAGCAGTGGGAACAACCCGAGCAACGCCCACAGCGTGCCATCGAGCCGCGGCCATCCGCGCGGCAGCGGAGCGCCGAACGTTGGCGCCGCCGCGTCGGCATCGCGCGAGGCCTTCAGATCCCGACGGATCCCGATCCCCAGCCCGATCCCCGCGAGCACCAGCAAGCACGTCGGGACCGTGGCCCAGGTCATCACCCACGGGTACGAGAAGGGCATGGGCGGCTGGTTGTGGTTTCGGCCGAACAGCTCCATGTTGTAGTAGGAGTGCTGTCGGTGGAACTCGAAGTACTCGGTCAAGCGCTCGACCGGTGCGCTCCAAAGCCACGGCCACAGGGCAAAGGCGACCAAGGGCGCCAAGACGGCCATGGAGACCAGGGGTAGCCCGACGAGTTGCCCCGCGGTGGGTCGAGTCCCGCCCGCCCGGCGCCCGCGAAAGACCGCGACGTAATAGTGGAGGGCGAGCAGCGGCCCCACGAACAACGCGTTGTGCTTGATGGTGATGGCGATCCCCAGCGCCGGACCCAGGGCGAGACCCCAGCGCCAGTCGGCGAGCGACCGCCGGTAGCACAGCACCACCGCCAGGATGGCCACCGCGATGGGAACGTCGAAGGCGTGCAGGCCCGCGTGGAACCACACCCGCGGGAGCGCGATGAACCACCCGGCGGCGAGGATCCCTCCGCCCAACCCGGCGATGGTATGGCCGGCGAAGAACAGCAGCACGACACCCAGGCCGGCGACGATCTGCGCCGGTAGGCGCATGGCCGCCCCCTCGGGCATCACCGGCCACGCGCCGCCGGTGTCGGGCTCGTCCGTGGGCGGTCGCGCCAACGTCATGGCCGACAACGCCGCGAGCGATTTCATGGTGGGAGGATGCTCCCGGTTGAAGCCGAAGTGGCGGTCTCGCACCGCGGGCCGAAGCGCGTCCGACGGCGACCGGGCGAGGCGTCGAAACCACGCGGCGTGATTTCGACTCGCCTCGAAGTAGACCCCCTCGTCGCGCACGTACCCGACCTGGTGATGCCCCTGCGCGAGCAACACGACGGTCAAGAGCCCCAGCATCCAGCCGAGGATCTTCGTCTCCCGCCTCACGACCCGGCCTCCAGCGCCCGCGCCA
>CAZYSW010000240.1:6725-8625 GCA_964650105.1 uncultured Nannocystaceae bacterium | reverse complement strand
CGCGCTACGCCGAGCGCCAGGGCTGGGAAGTCCAGCCCATGACCCTCAGCGAGGCCGCGGCCGGCGGGATCAAGGAGGTCACCGCGCTCATCAAGGGCAAGTCGGTGTACGGCAAGCTCAAGTTCGAAAGCGGCGTGCACCGGGTCCAGCGCGTGCCGACCACCGAATCCCAGGGCCGGATCCACACGTCGGCGGCCACCGTCGCGATCATGCCCGAGGCCGAAGAGGTCGACATCCACATCTCCGAGTCGGACCTGCGCTTCGATCGCATGCGCGCCAGCGGATCGGGCGGCCAGCACGTCAACACCACCGACTCCAAGGTTCGCATCACGCACATCCCCACCGGCATCGCCGTCGAGAGCCAGCAAGAGAAATCACAGACCAAGAACCGCGAAATCGCCATGGCGCTGCTGCGCGCTCGCCTGCTCGACCTGGAGATCAAGAAGTACGAGGCCGAACGCGCGGCGCAGCGCAAGTCGCAGGTGGGCAGCGGCGACCGCTCGGAGAAGGTCCGCACCTACAATTTCCCGCAGAACCGCGTGACCGACCACCGCATCTCCCTGACGCGGCACAACATCGAGGCCTTCATGGACGGCGACCTCGACGACGTCGTGGACGCCCTGCGGGCGTACGACGAGGCCGAGCGCCTGGCCGAGGTCCAGCGCACCGCCGACTGAAATCCCTCGTCTTCACTCCCGCGGCCACTTCGCCGTGACGTCGGCCGGCCCCGTGCGGTAGGCTCTCGGCCGTGAAGCAGTCGGTCCAGGTCGAGATCGCGGGACAGAAGCTGCAGATCCGCAGCGACGAGGGACCTCGTTACGTGCAAGAGCTGGCCGACTACGTGGACGCCCAGCTCCGTCTGCTGTCGGGGGACACACGATCGACGCTCAACCTGCAACGGCTCGCCTTGCTGGTCGCCATCCAGCTCGCCGACGAGCTGTTCCGCGAGAAGGACCTCCACCGCCAGTTCCGCGCCCGCGGGCACGATCGTCGCCTGGTTCGACCGGTACCTCAAGCGCACCGACGCGGCCGGCGCGGCGCTGGACGAGCACGAGCGGAGGCTGCAGACGCTCACCGAGAACGCCGCCCCCGGCGGCCGCTGAGCGGCTATCCTCCAGACGCATCGTGGCCGACTCCACCCTCACGTTCACGCCCTCGTCGCCGGCGCTGGCCGCTCTTGCCGAACGGGGCTTCATCGAGCAGATGTCCGATCCCGCCGCCATCGACGAGGCGCTCGGGAAGGGCAGCGTGACCTACTACATCGGCTTCGACCCGACCGCGCGCTCCCTCCACGCCGGCAGCCTCGTTCCGATCATGGCGATGCGCCTGTTGCAGCGGTTCGGCCACCGCCCCATCGTGCTCTTGGGCGGCGGGACGGCGCGCGTCGGCGACCCGTCCGGGCGCAGCGAGACGCGGCGCCTCCTCGACGAGGCCACCATCGACACCAACGTCCGCGCCATCGGGGCCCAGTTCGGCCGGTTTCTCCACTTCGACACCGGGGCCGACAACGACGCGGTCTGGGTCGACAACGCCGAGTGGCTGCTGAAGCAGCGCTACATCGAGTTCCTGCGTGAGGTCGGCGTTCACTTCACCGTCAACCGGATGATCGCCACCAAGACCTACCGCGAGCGTCTCGACAACGAGCAGCCGCTGAGCTTCCTCGAGTTCAACTACCAGTTGCTGCAGGCCTACGACTTCCTGCACCTGTACCGCACACGGGGGTGCACCATGCAGCTCGGCGGCAGCGACCAGTGGGGGAACATGATCGCCGGCGTCGAGCTCATCCGCCGGGTGACCGCGCACGAGCGCGGCCCCGCGTACTGCACGACGTTCCCCCTGCTGACCACCGCCGACGGCCGCAAGATGGGCAAGACCGAGCGCGGCGCGGTGTGGCTGGACC
>CAZYSW010000240.1:5897-6715 GCA_964650105.1 uncultured Nannocystaceae bacterium | reverse complement strand
GCTCACGTCCCCGTTCGATTACTATCAGTACTGGATCGGCTGCGACGATCGAGACGTTCGCAAGCTCCTGTTGATGTTCACCGACCTGCCGGTCGCCGAGATCGACGTGCTGTGCCGCCTGCAGGGGGCCGAGCTGCGCACCGCCAAGGCCAAGCTGGCCTTCGAGGCCACGTCTTTGGCCCACGGCGAGGACGAGGCGCGCCGTGCCGAGGTGGCGGCGGCCCAGGCCTTCGGCGGGAGCGAGGACTGGAGCGCGGTGCCGGCCGTCTTCGTCCCTGCCGAGCGGATTCGCCTGCTCGATCTGGTCGTCGACCACGTCGAGGCGTTCGCCTCCAAGCGACAGGCTCGCCAGCGCATCGAGTCGGGCGCCGTGCGGATCGACGGAGAGGTCTGCACCGACCCCAATCGGGAGCTCGCGCGCGAGGCCTTCCCCGACGGCACTTTGCGGCTGCAGGCCGGCAAGAAGACGCGCTTCCGGGTGCTTCTGGGGCGCGACGCGGACGCGAGCTGAATGACACCGACGGCGGCGACCGCGATCGTGGGCGGCGGATGGCTCGGTAGCGCCCTGGCGCGCGCCATCGATCCGCCCGTGGTCGTCACCACCCGATCGGGGACGTGGCGGGGCGGAAGGGCACCGCCGGGGGTTCGCGTCGCGGCGCTCGACGTCACCGCGGGGATCGACACGGGTGCCCGGCTCGAGGCGTGCACCGAGGTGTTCTCCGAGACGGGGGCCTTGGCCGGGATCGAGGCGCTGGTCATCGCCTACGCTCCCGGAGGTGGCCAGCATCGCCGAACGTTGTACGTGGAGGGGACGCGTC
>CAZYSW010000240.1:0-5887 GCA_964650105.1 uncultured Nannocystaceae bacterium | reverse complement strand
GAGGCCCTGGCCGAACGCCCGCTTCGACGGGTCGTCCACCTCGGATCGACCTCGGCCCTCCCCGACGTCGACGGCTGGGTCGACGAGACGTGCGACGCGTGGCCCGAGACCGAGCGGGGCCGCGTGCAACGAGAGGCCGAGCAGGTGGTCGCCGAGATCTGCCACGCTCGAGGATGGCCCCACCTCACGCTGCGCCTGGGGGGCCTGTACGGTCCCGGTCGGCCGTTGGGCGCGATCGATCGGTGGCGCAGCGACGATCCGCTGCCCGGTGACGGCAACGTCTCGACCAACCTCGTGCACCTCGACGATGCGGTGGCCGCCGTCGTGGCCGCCTTGCGGGCTCCGCCGCAGGTCCGCGGCGTGATCCACGTGTGTGCCGACGACCACACCCCACGACGGGAGCTGTACGCGCGCGTCGCACGGCGCCTGGGCACGCCCGAGGTCCGATGGTCGCGCCCGGCCGACCCCGGAGCCTCCCCACGGGGCAAAAAGGCCTGCAATCGGGCGATGAAGGAGGTCCTGGGCGTAACTCTGCACCACCCCCGGCACGTCATCGACGAGGTCGCGACCTTGCCAGACCGCGGTTCGTGATTAAAGGCAGGCCCCATGAGTTCCGTTGCCGATGCCGTCTCCGACGCGCTGCCCGTGCAGGGCGGCCCGACGGTGGAGCTGGACCTTCGCGAGCTGCAAGGTGAGCTCGATCGCGTTGCTCAGGAGGCGCTCGCAGCGCGAGAGCAGGGCGTGAGCCTCGTCGATGCGCTCCGGCGACCCGAGTTCAGCGCCCTTCGTCGTTTCCACCAGGACCTCCGCGACGCCCTGTTCGTCGAGATCCCCAGCGCGCTCGAAGGATGGGTCGACGGCCTGCGACGCGCGTCGGGACCCGCCAGCGATCTGGGCCAGACGCTCACCGATCTCGCGCGCCAACCCGAAGGCGGCACCGACAACGCCGAGCTGCAGCGTGCGTTGGCCGAGCTGCTCCTGTTCGAGTCGGTGCGGCTGCGCCTCCTGATCGCCGCGTGGCACAGCGGCGACTACGAACGGCTCGGTGGTGACGAGGACGACATCGACGAGATCGCCTGGGAAGAGGTCTCGGCCTTGTTGCGACGGCCCGAGCTGGAGGACGACGACGTCCGTCCCCTGCAGCTCATGTTCGCCGCGGCCTCGCTGGCGCTCGCTCGCGACGCGGCCGAGCGAGCCGGAGAGCTGCGCCACAGCGGATCCGAGGTGCGGGACGAGCTGAGCATGCGGGCGCGCCTGCGGGCCGCCCTGCGAGAGCTGAGGCTCCCCGAGTCCGTGCTCCTCGAGAACGCGCTGTCCAATCTGCTCGGACAAGATCGACAGGAGCTCGGAGACCTGCAGGCGTCGCATCGCGTCGCGCTCGACGGGCTCACGCGACAGGCGATGGATCAGCGGGTGTCGCGGGGTCGTCGAGCGCTCACGCGCGGCAGCGAGGCGTGGCCTCGGCGCCGGCGACCGGCCCTGTTCGACATCCTGGCCCCCGGCCCCTCGCGCGCGCTGCCCTAGCCGGCGCTCGGCGACGTTTCGCGAGGCGATCGACCACCGTACCCGCCCCGGGCGGGCGGCGCCGGTTTATCGCGGAGGCGCCCTTGCTGGTATCCTCCGCGGCGCGTGGGTGATCCGAGCGAGATCGGCCGGGCTCGTCGCCTCGTCCTGGTGGCGGTGGTCGCCGCCGTGAGCCTGGCCGTCGACCTGTGGACCAAGGCGTTGGCGTGGGAAAACCTGCGCGACCAGCCCCCGATCCGGTTGGTGAAGGGTTTTTTCCACCTCGAGTTCGGCTTCAACACCGGCTCGGCCTTCGGCTTTTTGCGCGACGCGAGCTGGGCCCGAACGTTCTTCATCGTCGTGACGATCCTGGCCCTGGTCTACCTGACCAGGCTCGCGATGCACTTGCCTCGGCAGTGGGCATCGGGGTTTTGGGGCATCGGACTCATCGCCGGTGGCGCCCTCGGCAACCTGCACGACCGCCTGTTTCGGACCATGTCGCTGTTCGGCGAGGGCGAGCGTCACGGGGTGGTCGACTTCCTGGTCGTGTTCTACTGGCCGGGCAAGCGATGGCCGGCCTTCAACGTCGCGGACGCCGTGCTGGTCGCCGGTGTCGCGCTCTTCATGATCTATCTCAGACGGCACGGCGAAGCCTCGGTCCCCGGCGAGGGAGAAGACCGAGCCGAGCCGGCCCGCACGGCTCGGCCGCGCGACGCCGTCGTGCGTGACGAGCCGGGTTGAGGGCGCGTCGGGACACGATGCATCCCGTTCTGTTCGAGCTCCCGTGGGGTACGGCCAACGCCTACGGGACGTTGATCTTGTTGGGCGGCCTCTCGAGCCTGCCGGGAACGTGGTGGGACGCGCGAGCCCGTGGCATGGGCCGTGACTCCACGGCCTCGTTCGTGGTCGATCTGTGGCTGGTCATCATCTTCGGCGCGGCGATCGGTGGCCGGATCCTGCACATCCTCACCATGCCGGGCCCCTACCTCGAAGACCCCCGCCGCGCGCTCGCCCTCGAGACCACGGGGTTCGTGTTCTTCGGGTCGCTGTCGGCCATCGCGCTCGGATTCGTTTGGCTGGCGCGCCGCCACGGCACCACCTTCGGAGCGGTGTGCGATCTCTCGGCGACGTGGATGGGGCTCGGCCACGCCTTCGGTCGTATGGGCTGCTGGTTCGCGGGGTGTTGCTGGGGTGCACCCACCGAGGCCGCACTCGGCGTGTCGTTCCCCCCGGAATCGGTCGTCGTGCTCACCGGGGGCGCGCCGCTGATCGAAGGGCACACGGTCGCGCTGCACCCCACCCAGCTCTACGAAGCCGGCGGCCTGTCGGCGATCTTCGTCGTGCTGTTGGCGATCCGGCTGCGCCGCGGCCCGGAGCCGACCTGGCGTCAGGCGAGTCGCTACGCGATCGCCTACGGCTGTCTGCGCACCGTCGTGGAGGTGTTCCGGGGCGATCGCTCGCGCGGCTTTCTCTTCGAGTTGTCGTGGCCCGGCGGCGCCGAAGCGCTCGGTCTGCCCGCCGATCATCCCCTCGGGCTTTCGGTGTCGCAGGCCGTCGCCCTCGCGCTGGTGGGGCTCGGCCTATGGGGCCTGCGGCGGACCCGCGTCCCGCCCCCGCCCGCCGCGGCGGCCTGAAGACGCGCCTCGGTCCCCGACGCGTCGAGTCGCGACCGGCCCCCGACGCGCCCCCTCCACGTGCCGCCGGGGGATGCGCTGCGCTATGCTGGCCGAAACGCGATGGCTGACGACACGCCGAACAACGACGAGAAGGAGACCGCGACGGTCGAGCCCGCGCGTGACCGATCCGCCGCCGACATCGCGCCGTCGCCCGAGGGTCCGTCCCGAGCCAAGCGCATGCTCGAGGTCGCGCTGATCGTCCTCGTGGTGCTGGGGCTCGACCTGTGGACCAAGGCCTGGGCCTGGGCCAACCTGCGCGAAGGGGCGACCGTCACGGTCGTCGAGGACTGGATCTACTTCGAGTTCGGGTTCAACACCGGCTCGGCGTTCAGCCTGCTGCGCGACGCCACCTATGCGCGCGCCACCTTCATCGGGGTGACGTTCGTCGCGCTCGCCTACATGGCGTGGCTGGCGAAGACCTTGCCCACCCGCATGCGCTCGGCCTTTTGGGCCGTCGCCCTGGTGGCGGCCGGTGCGCTGGGCAACCTGCACGATCGCCTGTTCCGCGTGTTGGAGATGCGCGGCGAGTTGCGGCACGGCGTGGTCGACTTCATCAAGGTCTACTACTGGCCGGGCAAGGTCTGGCCGACCTTCAACATCGCGGACGTGGCATTGGTCGCCGGCGTCGGCCTGCTCCTCGTCTTCTTGACGCGCCACGGAGACGCGCTCGAGACCGGCAAGCAGGCCCGGTCCGAAGACGTCCCCGACGGCGAGCCGTCGAGCGCGCGCTAGCGGGCGCCTAGGCCGCGCGCTCAGGTGCAGCTCACGACCTCGACCACGTACTCGATGGGTTGCGAGATGCCCGTCACGTGAACGTGGTAGGTCGTGCCCGCCTGCGTGACCCACCCCTGCGGAACGATGGAGATCGCCGAGGCACTGCCGTAGCCCCCCAGCAACGGAGTCACCACGACGGGCAGCGATTGAGCGTCGGCGGTCACCTCGACCTGCGCCCCGTCGAGATCGATGGTGTCCGACTGCACCGACCAACCGGTCTCGTCGATCGACGTCCACGAGGGTGCCACGGCCTCCACCGGGAACTCTCCGGGCGGCGGCCAGGCGGTCCAGGGGCTCCCCGCGTCGTTGGTGCCTCCGACCGTCCACATACACGAAAACTGGTCGGTCGAGCCCAGACCGGTGGGCCCCAAGGTGTTGGAGAGGATCCACCGACGGTGCCCAAGCGTCGTGTCGTTGCCCGGATCGACCATGTAGAGATCGATGGCGGCGACGCCGGGCGTGGGCGAGATGTTGCTGCTTCCCGCCGCCATCGCGCCGTCCTCGGTGTAGCAGGTCCACGACGGCGGGGGGTTGTGGCTGAGCGAGCCGTTGGCGTGCATCATGAGCGCGCAGGCCTGGGCCCTCGCGTCGCGCTGCGGATCGGTGGACACGGGCGGGAGACCGGCCAGCCACCGATACAGGTTGACCATCCGCAAGGCTCGCTCGCGCCCGTTGGCCGAGACGTCCCCGGGCGAGCACGTGCCCACGTCACCGCTCCAGGTCCCCTCGGAGAGATCGGCCCGATCCAGATTCCATCGATCGCACACCGTTCGGGGCCCGTCGGTGTCTTCGGTGTCGCCCTCGGTCGCCGCGGTGTCGCCGTCGGTGGTGTCCGACGATCCGTCGCTCGTCGCGTTGGTGCCCGACCCCGTGCTCGCGCTCACGCTCGCTTCATCGGAATGCGCGTCGTCGTCCGTGCTCGTGCCCGCCTCGGTTCCCGACGCGTCGGTGTCGGTCCCAGCTGCCGGGTCCCCTTCGCCTGCGGTGCAAGCCAGGGCGAACACGCCCCACGACCAAACGACCCATCGTGCACGAACCGCCCGCTGCATGGGGGCGATGATGCCACGCTCGGCCGACCCCGGGATCCGCGACCTCGCCCGGCGGCGCGTCACCGCGACGCGCGAAATCCCGGGTAGGCTGGCGGTGGATGACCCGACTCCCGAATCTGGAGACGATCGCGTCACGGAGTGCACGCGTCCTTCTTCGCGCCCTGGGGGGCTGGCGCTACGTCGGTCCGCTGCCGGAGCCTCGCAAGGCGGTGTGCCTGGCCGTCCCGCACACCGACAACCTCGATGGGCTCTTGCTCGTCTTGTTGGCGCAATCGGTGGGCCTGAAGATCACATGGATGATCAAGGACGCGTGGACCCGGCCCCCGTTCGGTCCCCTGGTCCGGGCGGTCGGTGCCATCGGCATCGATCGTTCTCGCCCTCACGGGATGGTCGAGCAGATGATCGAAGCGTTCGACCGCGCCGGCTCGCTGTACCTGGTCATCCCGCCGGAGGGCACCCGCGGCCGCACGGAGTTCTGGAAGTCGGGGTTCTACTGGATCGCGCGGGGCGCCGACGTCCCGGTCGTTCCGGGCGCCCTCGACTACCGCACCCGGACCGGTCGCTTCGGTCCGCCCATCCGGCTCACCGGCGACGTCAGGGCCGACATGGATGCCATCCGGGCGTTCTACGCCCAGGTCGCCCCCACGCCGCGCCACCCCGAGCGGTTCGGGCCCATCCGCCTGCGGGAAGAGGTCGAGGGCGAGTCGTCGCGCGCCTGAACGACGTCGTCGCCGTCGACGTCCCCCCGCGGCGGCGCGCGTTCGTCACGGGCCCGCGAAGGCACGGGTCTTGGTGACCGACTCGAGGCGCTCGGCTTCGGGGTCGCTGTCGATCACGATCCCGCCACCGGCATGCCGTAAGCGCAGCGGCGCGAGGTGGTCCAGG